>NZ_JBFULB010000051.1:0-17656 GCF_056400545.1 Stenotrophomonas sp. P5_A8
CAAACAAACATGCATGTATGTATATTTCCATCCCACTGATCCTCGGTGTGGACCGCGCGTATCCGAAAAACGGCCGCAACCCATGGATTTGCAGCACTTTGCCGTCCTGTGGACTGTTTTTCTTCGCTTTATCGCGAGAATCCGGCTTCGGGCGACCCTTTTCGTTTGCCGTGAGCCCCCACCATGTCCCGATCCCCATACCGTCTCCTCGCGCTGTCCCTCGCGATCGCCTTGACCGTGTCCGCCTGTGGTGGTGGAGGCCAGGAGGGCCCCCAGGGCGGCCCCGGTCAGGTCACCGTCGCCACGCTGAAGGCTGAGCAGGTCGGCCTGACCCGCGAGCTTCCGGGCCGCACCAACGCCTTCCTGGTGGCCGAAGTACGCCCCCAGGTCAGTGGCATCGTCGCCAAGCGATTGTTCACCGAAGGCGGCCTGGTCACCGCCGGGCAGGCGCTATACCAACTGGATGACGCCAGCTACCGCGCCCAGGCCAACAGCGCCCGCGCCCAGCTTGCCCGCGCCGAAGCCACCGCCAATGCCGCGCGCCTTAGCGCCAGGCGCATCGGTGAGCTGGCCAAGGTCGAGGCGGTCAGCACCCAGGACAACGAAAACGCCATCGCCGCGCTGAAGACCGCCGAAGCCGATGTCGGTGCCGCCCGCGCCGCGCTCGATGCGGCCAACGTCACCCTCGGTTATGCGCGCATCACCGCCCCGATCAGCGGCCGCATCGGCAAGTCCTCGGTCACCCAGGGCGCGCTGGTCAGCGCGGGCCAGGCCGATGCGCTGGCCACCGTGCAGCAGTTGAACCCCATCTATGTCGACCTGACCCAGTCGGCCAGCGAACTGCTGCAGCTGCGCCGCGAACTGGCCAGTGGCCGCCTGCAGGACAACCAGACCCTGCCGGTGACGATCCTGCTCG
This sequence comes from Stenotrophomonas sp. P5_A8, assembly GCF_056400545.1. Classification (NCBI taxonomy): domain Bacteria; kingdom Pseudomonadati; phylum Pseudomonadota; class Gammaproteobacteria; order Lysobacterales; family Lysobacteraceae; genus Stenotrophomonas; species Stenotrophomonas sp. P5_A8. The sequence goes on from NZ_JBFULB010000051.1 coordinate 917, forward strand.
ACGATGGCACGCCGTTCGACCACAAGGGCACGCTCGAATTCTCCGAAGTCAGCGTCGACCCGACCACCGGCAGCTACGCGCTGCGGGTCAAGGTCGACAATCCCGACCAGGTGCTGATGCCGGGCATGTACGTGCGTGCCCAGGTCGGCAGCGGCGTGCGCGACAACGCGATCCTGGTGCCGATGCAGGGCATCGCCCGCGATCCCAAGGGCGATACCAGCGCCATGGTGGTGGGCAAGGACGGCAAGGTCGAAGTGCGGCCGGTCAAGGTCAGCCGTTCGCTGGGCAACAAGTGGCTGGTGGAAGACGGGCTCAAGGCCGGTGACAAGGTCATCGTCGAAGGCCTGCAGAAGATCCAGCCGGGCATGCCCGTGCAGGCCACCGAGATGGGCGCGACCCCGGCCAAGCCGGCCGCCGCGCCGGCGGCGGCCGCCGCCGCCCAGCAGTAACCGGAGAATTCCATGGCACGTTATTTCATTGATCGCCCCATCTTCGCGTGGGTGATTGCGATCATCATCATGCTCGCCGGTGCGTTGGCGGTGCTCAAGCTGCCGGTGTCGATGTACCCGGAAGTGGCACCGCCGGCCGTCGAGATCAGCGCCAGCTACCCGGGTGCGTCGGCCAAGGTGGTCGAAGACTCGGTGACGCAGATCATCGAGCAGAACATGAAGGGCCTGGATGGCCTGATCTACTTCTCCTCCAACAGCTCCTCCAACGGCCAGGCGACAATCACCCTGACCTTCCAGAGCGGCACCGACCCGGACATCGCCCAGGTGCAGGTGCAGAACAAGCTGCAGCTGGCCATGCCGCTGCTGCCGCAGGAAGTGCAGCGTCAGGGCATCAACGTGGCCAAGTCCAGCAGCGGCTTCCTGCAGGTGCTCGGCTTCGTGTCCGAAGACGGCAGCATGGACGCCAACGATATTTCCGATTATGTCGGCTCCAATATCGTCGATCCGCTCAGCCGCGTGCCGGGCGTGGGCAACATCCAGGTGTTCGGTGGCAAGTACGCCATGCGCATCTGGCTGGACCCCAACAAGCTGCACACCTACAAGCTGTCCACCGCCGAAGTGATCGCGGCGATCACCGCGCAGAACGCGCAGGTCGCCATCGGCCAGCTCGGCGGCGCGCCGTCGATCAAGGGCCAGCAGCTCAACGCCACCATCAACGCGCAGGACCGCCTGCAGACCCCCGAGCAGTTCCGCAACATCATTGTGCGCAGCGCGCAGGATGGTGCCGAACTGCGCCTGTCCGACGTGGCCCGGGTGGAGCTGGGCGCCGAGTCGTATGACTTTGTGACCCGCTACAACGGCAAGCCGTCCTCGGGCATCGCCATCACCCTGGCCACCGGCGCCAACGCGCTGGCCACCGCCACCGGTGTGCGTGCGGCGCTGGATGAAATGCAGCCGAACTTCCCGGCCGGGCTGAAGGCGGTGGTGCCGTATGACACCACGCCGTTCGTGCAGGTCTCGATCAAGGGCGTCATCAAGACCCTGATCGAAGCCATCGTGCTGGTGTTCCTGGTGATGTACCTGTTCCTGCAGAACTTCCGCGCCACGCTGATCCCCACCATCGCCGTGCCGGTGGTGCTGCTGGGCACCTTCGGCATTCTGGCCGCGCTGGGTTTCTCGGTGAACATGCTGACCATGTTCGCGATGGTGCTGGCGATCGGCCTGCTGGTCGATGACGCCATCGTGGTGGTGGAGAACGTCGAGCGGATCATGTCCGAGGAAGGCCTGTCGCCGCTGGAGGCCACGCGCAAATCGATGAGCCAGATCACCGGCGCGCTGGTCGGCATCGGCCTGGTGCTGTCGGCGGTGTTCGTGCCGATGGCCTTCATGAGCGGCGCCACCGGCGTCATCTACCGACAGTTCTCGGCCACGATCGTCTCGGCGATGGCCTTGTCGGTGCTGGTTGCCATCGTGCTGACGCCGGCGCTGTGCGCGACCCTGCTCAAGCCGCTGAAGAAGGGCGAGCACCATGTCGCCCACACGGGTTGGTCGGGTCGTTTCTTCAATGCCTTCAACCGGGGTTTCGACACCTCCAGTGCGAAGTACCAGCGCGGCGTGCGCGGCATCCTGGCGCGTCCGTGGCGCTTCATGGGCGTGTTTGCCGCGCTGGCGCTGGTGATGGGCCTGCTGTTCATGCGCCTGCCCAGCTCGTTCCTGCCCAATGAAGACCAGGGCATCCTGATGGCGCTGGTGCAGACCCCGGTCGGCGCCACCCAGGAACGCACGCTGGAGTCGATCGACAAGCTCGAAAAGCACTTCATGGAAAACGAGGCCGATGCCATCGAGTCGATCTTCTCGGTGCAGGGTTTCAGCTTCGCCGGCATGGGCCAGAACGCGGGCATGGCCTTCGTCAAGCTCAAGGACTGGAAGGAGCGCGACAAGGACCAGGGCGCGATGCCGATCACCGGCCGTGCGATGGCTGCGCTGGGCGGCATCAAGGACGCCTTCATCTTCGCCTTCCCGCCGCCGGCGATGCCGGAGCTGGGCATCGGTTCGGGCTACACCTTCTTCCTGAAGGACACCAGCGGTGCCGGTCACCAGGCCCTGCTGGACGCGCGCAACCAGCTGCTCGGCATGGCCGGGCAGAGCAAGCTGCTGGCCAACGTGCGCCCCAATGGCCAGGAAGACACCCCGCAGCTGCGCATCGACATCGACGTCGGCAAGGCCAGCGCGCTGGGGCTGTCGCTGGAGGCGGTCAACACCACGCTGGCCGCGGCCTGGGGCAGCAGCTACATCGATGACTTCATCGACCGTGGCCGGGTCAAGCGCGTGTACGTGCAGTCCGATGCGCCGTTCCGGATGAACCCGGAAGACTTCAACCTGTGGTCGGTCAAGAACACGGCCGGTGAGATGGTGCCGTTCTCGGCCTTCGCCAGCCAGCGTTGGGACTACGGTTCGCCGCGGCTGGAGCGCTACAACGGCGTGTCGGCGATGGAGATCCAGGGCGAGCCCGCGCCCGGCGTGGCCTCGGGTGATGCGATGAGCGAAGTGGAGAAGCTCGCCAAACAGCTGCCGGCCGGCTTCGACATCGAGTGGACCGCGCTGTCCTACCAGGAACGCCAGGCCGGTTCGCAGACGCCGCTGCTGTACACGCTGTCGCTGCTGATCGTGTTCCTGTGCCTGGCCGCGCTGTATGAAAGCTGGAGCGTGCCGACCTCGGTGCTGCTGGTGGCGCCGTTGGGCATCCTCGGCGCGGTGCTGGCCAACACCATGCGTGGCATGGAACGCGACATTTACTTCCAGGTGGCGATGCTGACCACGGTGGGACTGACCAGCAAGAACGCGATCCTGATCGTGGAGTTCGCCAAGGAAAACCTGGAGAAGGGTGCCAGCCTGATCGACGCGACGATGCACGCCGTGCGCGACCGACTGCGCCCGATCATCATGACCTCGCTGGCGTTCGGCCTGGGCGTGCTGCCGCTGGCGATCGCCTCCGGCGCCGGTTCGGGTGCACAGCAGGCCATCGGTACCGGCGTGCTGGGCGGCATGGTGGTGGGCACGCTGCTGGGTGTGTTCTTCATTCCGCTGTTCTTCGTGGTGGTGCAGCGGGTGTTCAATCGTGGYGGCACGCCGCCGACGAAAACCGATGACAGCACCGCCCCGGTGGCGCTGACCCAGAACGGCGACAAGGCCGAAGGTGGTCCGCATGAATAAGCTTCCCTCCCTGCTCGCCGTGGCCGTGACGCTGGCGCTGTCCGGCTGCGCCTCGCTGGTGCCGCGCAGCACCGAGGTCGCCCCGGCGATCCCGGCGCAGTGGCCCGCCGCGGCTGCTGCCGGCACGGTCGACGTGGCCGACATCGGCTGGCGCGATTTCTTCGTCGATCCGCGCCTGCAGTCGGTGATCAACCAGTCGCTGGACAACAACCGTGACCTGCGCGTGGCCGTGCTCAATGTCGAAAAGGCACGCGCGCAGTACCGCATCCAGCGCGCCGACCGCGTGCCGGCGGTGGGCGTGCAGGGGCAGATGACCCGCAGCGGCGGCGATGCGCCGGTCAGCGAACAGTTCAGCGCGAATCTGGGCGTGGTCGAGTTCGAACTGGATCTGTTCGGCCGGGTGCGTAATCTCAGCCAGGCCGCCCTGCAGCAGTATTTCGCCGAAGCGGCCAATCGACGCAGCGCGCAGCTGAGCCTGGTCGCCGAGGTCGCCAATGCCTGGCTCACCCTGGGCGCGGACAACGAACAGCTGCGCATCGCCCAGGCCACCCTGGCAAGTTATGAAGATTCGCTGCGCCTGACCGAGGCGCGCCGCCAGCTCGGCGGTGCTTCGGCACTGGAGCTGAGCCAGACCCGCACCTTGGTGGAAACCGCGCGCACCGATGTGGCCCGCTTCGCCGGGCAGGTCGCGCAGGACCGCAATGCACTGGTGCTGCTGGCCGGTGGGCCGGTCGATGACACCCTGCTGCCGACCACCGAGGTGACCGAGGTGGCGGCGTTGCGTCCGCTGCCGGCCGGCGTGCCCGGCGAGGTGCTGCTGCGCCGCCCGGACGTGATGGCTGCCGAGCACACGCTGCTCTCGGCCAATGCCAACATCGGCGCGGCGCGCGCGGCCTTCTTCCCGTCGATCAGTCTCACCGGCAGTATCGGTTCGGCCTCCTCGGAGCTGTCCAGTCTTTTCGACAGCGGCACGCGGGTGTGGAGCTTCATGCCCAAGCTCAACCTGCCGATCTTCCAGGGCGGCAAGCTGCGCGCCAATCTGGGCGTGGCCACCGCCGACCGGGACATCGCCTTGGCCCAGTACGAAAAGGCGATCCAGTCCGGCTTCCGCGAGGCCGCCGATGCGCTGGTGCTCAACGACAGCCTGGATGCGCAGTTGGCCTCGCAGCAGGCGTTGGTGGCTGCCGCCGAGCAGGCGCAGACGTTGTCGCAGGCCCGCTACGATGCCGGCCTGGACAGCTTCCTGACCCTGCTCGATGCACGTCGCACCGCGTACACCGCGCGCAAGTCGCTGGTCAGCACGCAGCTGGCGCAGCAGTCCAATCAGGTGGCGCTGTACAAGGTGTTGGGCGGCGGTTGGCACGAGCGCGGGTGATCGGCGCCGGCGGCAGGGGCCGCGCGGTGCGCGGTTGCCGAGCATGGCTCGGCACTACCGGTGCGGCGCGGCGGTGGCATCGGGTAGAGCCGAGCCATGCTCGGCTGCTCTTCGYYGCAGACGCAACGTATCGCSGTTCGGRTGAYTGGCGCCRGCGGCAGGTGCCGCGCGGTGCGCGGTTGCCGAGCATGGCTCGGCACTACCGGGTGCGTCGCGGCGGTTGGCWTCGGGTAGAGCCGAGCCATGCTCGGCTGCTCTGCGTTGCAGACGCAACGTATCGCCGTTCGGATGACTGGCGCCGGAGGCAGGTGCCGAGCCATGCTCGGCTGCTCTTTGTTCCGGCATTATGGACCCCCGGATCAACGGTCGTCGGCGCGTCCGTCGCCGTGGCAGCGTCGTGCTCGTTCCAGCGCATCGCCCGCTTCGCGTGCCATGCGCTCGTATTCACTGCGGATTTCTTCGAGCCGCGTCTCGTCCAGTTCTTCCAGGTCGAGCAGCTCGTTGTTGGCCTCGGCAGTGGCGCGGATCAGCTCGTCCAGCTTGATCTGGACGGCGGCGGCGTCTGCATTCTGGCTGTGCTGGATCAGGAACACCATCAGGAAGGTGATGATGGTGGTACCGGTGTTGATCACCAGCTGCCAGGTGTCATTGAACTTGAAGATCGGGCCGCTGAGCGCCCACAGCACCACGATCGTGACGGCGGCCAGGAAGGTCCACGGCGTGCCGGCGGCATACGACGCCTTCTTGGCGACCAGGTTGAACACACTGCGCAGTTTCATGCGGTACTACGGGTAGCGAAGGTGCCTCATCATTGGCCGCGCGCCGTGTACGCATCGTGCAGTGACGGCGGGTCGGCAGCCGCCAGCGCACAGGAACAATCAGGCGCGCGCGGCGCCCAGACGCGGGCGCGAGGCCACGTCGTGACGGCTGGCAAGGTACACATGTTCCCAGCATTGCTCGACGAACACGCGGGCCTGCTCTTCGCTCAGGCGCGGCATGATCTGCAGCGCGTAATGGGTCTGGAACATCTCATCGCGCTGCTCATCGGTGGCGCGCGGCTGAGTGATCAGCGAATCGCAGGCGAACTTGATCCACGGTACGTAATGGCCGAACGAGCCCGTGCCGAGGTTGCCGTCGGCATGGCGCTGGCGCCAGTAAGCCACTTCGGCGTCGACGTCGATCACGGCGGGGATGGAAATCTGGGCGGAAGACATGGTTGTTTCGATATGCAAGAAGGGAGTCCAGCAAGAGTGCGTAAAGCGCAGTGCATGCGACGTTATGAAGGCGTGGAGCCTGCGTGGCGGTCGGCACTGACACGTTCAGGCCGGCGCTCGGCCAGCAGCTGTGCGTGATCCACCACGCCCAGGCGCTCGGCCAGGGTGGCCAGTCGGTTGCACACATCGATCCGGTGCTGGGGATGACGGTGCGTCAACGCGTCCTGGATGGCCTGGTAGGCGCTCCAGAAGGGCGCGGAATTCTGATGCGCCGCGTAGTGTCGTTGCAGCTGCTCCCAGGCCGCGGACAACGCGGGATCAAGGGCAGCGGCGGGGCGTATTCGGGCGTTCATGACGTCTCCTCGACGTTGTTGCCCCTGTGTCCCCACCATAGGCCGTCGCGGCGGCCGGTTTGTTAGCACCGCGTAAGCACGGGGTGCTGCAGGTGTGCCTGCTGCGGGCGTTCCTGCGCGCAAGACGCTGCTGGCACAGCGTGTTCACGTACCTGTCGGCAACTGAAGCGTTCAGAGTGGGCGCGCTGCGMCCCGACGTCGCCGCGCATTTCGCTCACTCGCCGATGTCTTCGTTCCAGACCTCGGGGTGTGCCGAGATGAAGCCGCCCAGCAGGTCGATGCAGGCCTGGCTCTGCATGTCGATCACCTTGACCCCGTTCTCGCGCAGCCACTCGATGCCGCCCTGGAAGGTGACCGATTCGCCCACCACCACCGTGCCGATGTTGAACTGGCGCACCAGCCCGCTGCAGTACCAGCAGGGCGCCAGCGTGGTCACCATGATGGTGTCCTGGTAGCGGCGCTGGCGGCCGGCCTTGCGGAACGCGTCGGTCTCCCCGTGCACCGACGGGTCGCCTTCCTGTACGCGGCGGTTGTGGCCGCAGCCGAGCAGGCGGCCATCGGTGTGGTACAGGGCCGCGCCGATCGGGATGCCGCCCTCGGCCAGGCCCTGGCGGGCTTCGGCGATGGCGGTTTCAAGCAGGGCGGCGTAGTCGGGGGTGGTGATCATGGGCATTCCATACGTATCTGGACCGCCATGATAGTGGCCCGCCGCCGCTGCGGCACCGGGTCGCAGCCCCCGGGTGCCGCAGCGCTGCCAGCGGTGCGATAATCCACCCATGAGCGAATCCCCCTACAAGACTGGCACCACCCACTTCGGCTTCCGCGACGTCGCTGCAAAGGACAAGCAGAAGCTGGTGGGCGAAGTGTTCACCTCGGTCGCGCGCAGCTACGACCTGATGAACGATCTGATGAGCCTGGGTATCCACCGGGCGTGGAAGCGCTACTACGTGGCCACCGCGCAGGTGAAGCCGGGCGACCGCGTGCTCGACCTGGCTGGCGGCACCGGCGACATCGCCGCGCTGATCAAGGAGCGGGTGGGTGACGAGGGCGAGGTGGTGCTGGGCGATATCAACGCCGGCATGCTCTCTGTCGGCCGCGACCGGCTGATGAACCGGGGCCTGGTGAAGGGCCTGGAGTACGTCCAGTGCAACGCCGAGGCGCTGCCGTTCCCGGACGCCAGCTTCGACCTGGTCACCATCGCCTTCGGCCTGCGCAACGTCACCGACAAGGACGCCGGCCTGCGCGAGATGTACCGCGTGCTCAAGGTGGGGGGCCAGGCACGCGTGCTGGAGTTCTCCGAGGTCACTGCGGACTGGTTCAAGCCGATCTACGATTTCCATTCGTTCAAGATCCTGCCCAAGCTGGGCCAGCTGTTCGCCCGTGACGGCGACAGCTACCAGTACCTGGCCGAGAGCATCCGCAAGCACCCGCCGCAGGAGCAGCTCAAGACCATGATGGGTGAGGCGGGCTTCGCGCGCTGCCATTACAAGAACCTGACCGGCGGCATCGTTTCGATTCACTCCGGCTACAAGGTTTGAGATCCAGTTCCGGTTCCGGCTGGGTACGCTAGGTCACACTGCGGGCAGGCTGTCACAGAGGGCCTGCCATGCGTCTGTACCGCGGCCTGGCCCGCGTCTTCCCACGCTCGTTCAGCGCCAAGCTGATGAGCGTGGTGTTTGTCGGCCTGCATGTGCCGCTGCTGGTGTTGCTGCTGTGGCTCGCCTTTACCGGCCACTACCAGCGCGACACGATGTGGACGGTGGTCGGGGTGGTGCTGGCCGCCACCGTGGTCGGCACGGGGATGGCGATGATGGCGCTGTACCGGTTGATGGCGCCGCTGCGCCAGGCCGCCGACGCGTTGGAGGCCTACTACGACGAACAGCGCCTGCCGCATCTGCCCGACCTGGGCCACGACGAGATCGGCCGGCTGCTGCGCAGCATCAACCGCAACCTGCATGGGGTCGATGCCGGCCTGCGCGACCTGCGCCGCAGCGTGCTGCTGGATCCGCTGACCCAGGCGCTCAACCGTCGTGGCTGTGAGCAGGCGCTGGCCGAGTCGGCACGGCAGGCGCAGTCACGTCGGCAGCCACTGAGCCTGTTCGTGGTGGACCTGGACAACCTCAAGCCGATCAACGATGCCCACGGCCATCTGGTCGGCGACCAGGTGCTGGTGCGGCTGGTGGAATCGGCGCGGCAGTGGCTGCAGCCCGGCGACTGGATCGGGCGCTGGGGCGGCGATGAGTTCGTGCTGGCGGTGCACGCCAGCCACGAGGTGGCCTGCGAACGCCTGCGACGCTGGCTGCAGGCGATGGATGGCATCGTCGGCGAGGAGATTCCGCTCAAGGCCAGTGCGGGTGGGGCCGGCTACCGCGCCGGCGAAGACCTGCGCGAACTGTACCGGCGCGCCGACGCGGCGATGTACCGGGCCAAGTACGCAGGCGGTGCCCGTCTGTGCTGCGATGGCGACTGAATACGCAACGCGTCGCAGCTGCGCTGCCGGGTGGCGCTTACAGGGGTAAACTGGTCGTTTCACCCTGATCGGTCCCGATGTCCATGCGATCTCCGTTCCTGTTCATTCCCTTGGCCGTGGCGTTGGCCGCCGGCTGTTCCAAAGAACCTGCGGCACCTACCGCCGCGCCCACTGCCACCGCCCCGGCGAGCACTGCCATGAAAGCCGACAGCCGCAGTCATGACGAAAGTTCCTACGCCGAGCCGGACAAGGTCGTGGTCAAGGACCTGGCGCTGGACCTGAAGCTGGATTTCGACAGCAAGCAGATCGGCGGCACCGCCACCTACACCCTGGAGTGGAAGGACAAGGCGGCCAAGCAGTTGGTGCTGGACACCCGCGAACTCACCGTGGAGAAGGTCGAGGCGATCGCCGCCGACGGCAAGGCCGCGCCGCTGCCCTTCGTGCTGGCCCCGGCCGACAAGGTGTTCGGCAGCAAGCTGAGCATCGAGGCCCCGGATCAGCCGTCCAAGGTCGTGATCACGTATCACACCGCGCCGACCGCGTCGGGCCTGCAGTGGCTGGAGCCGTCCATGACCGAGGGCAAGAAGCTGCCCTTCATGTTCAGCCAGTCCCAGGCCATCCACGCCCGTTCGTGGGTGCCGCTGCAGGACACCCCGAGCGTGCGTTTCACCTACAGCGCGCACGTGGTCTCGCGCCCGGACGTGATGGTGCTGATGAGCGCCGACAACGATCCCAAGGCCGCGCGTGACGGTGATTACACCTTCAAGATGCCGCAGCCGATCCCGTCCTACCTGCTGGCCATCGCCGCCGGCGACCTGGTGTTCGAGCCGATCTCCGGCCGTTCCGGCGTGTGGGCCGAGCCGACCATGGTCGGCAAGGCCGCCAAGGAGTTCGAAGACACCGAGAAAATGATCGGTGCCGCCGAGAAGCTCTACGGCGAATACCGCTGGGGCCGCTACGACATGCTGGTGCTGCCGCCGTCGTTCCCGTTCGGCGGCATGGAAAACCCGCGCCTGACCTTCGCCACCCCGACGGTGATCGTCGGTGACAAGTCGCTGGTCTCGCTGGTCGCCCATGAACTGGCGCACAGCTGGTCGGGCAACCTGGTGACGAACGCCAGCTGGAAGGACATCTGGCTCAACGAGGGCTTCACCACCTACGTACAGAGCCGCATCACCGAGGCGCTGTACGGCCAGGAGATGGCCGAGATGGAGCGTGAGATCGACCAGAACGATCTGCTCGCCGAAGTGAAGGACATGAGCCCGGCCGACCAGGCCCTGGCGCTGCCGCCGCTGACCGAGCGTGATCCGGACGATGCGCTGAGCCAGGTTGCCTACGTCAAGGGCGCGTGGTTCCTGCAGTTCCTGGAGCAGCGTTTCGGCCGTGCAACGTTCGATCCGTTCCTGCGTGGCTGGTTCGATGACCATGCCTTCCAGAGCGCCAACACCGACCAGTTCGTGGTGTACCTCAAGAAGAACCTGCTCGACAAGAAGCCCGGCGCGGTCACCGACGCCGAGCTGAAGGCGTGGCTGGACGAGCCAGGCATCCCGGCGTTCGCCACCAAGGCCCGCTCGCGCAACTTCTCCATCGTCGATACCGCGCGCATTGCGTGGCAGGGCAGTGGCACGCTGCCCAGCGCGCAGATTACCGGCGAGTGGGTCACCCAGGAATGGGTGCACTTCATCGACGGCCTGGGCAAGACCCTGCCGGTGGACAAGCTGGCGGCGCTGGACAAGGCCTACCACTTCACCGGTACCGCCAATGGCGAAATCGCGATGCGCTGGTATCCGCTGGCCATCCGCAGCGGTTACACCGAAGCGAATGAGCCGGCCGCGGCCTTCATCGAACGCGTCGGTCGCCGCAAGCTGATCCTGCCGATCTACGCCGAACTGGTGAAGACGCCCGAAGGCCTGGCGTTCGCCAAGGCAGCCTTCGAGAAGGCCAAGCCGGGTTACCACCCGATCACCACCGCCTCGGTGCAGGACATGCTGGACAAGGCAAGCGCGAAATAATGCCCGTCGCTGGCCGGGGGCATCCCCGGCCAGCGGCTACGGTGCGACGCAATGCCTGGAAACGGCGGGGAAACCCGCCGTTTTTTTATTGTCCGCGTGGTGCCGCTGCCGAGCATGGCACTACCGCTCCGGTACCGCGCGAGTGCCGCTGCCGAGCATGGCTCGGCACTACCGGGCCGGTACCACGCGAAGCCGGGCGCAATGCCGGTCGGGCATGCGTAGCGCACCGGTAGAGCCGGGCCATGCCCGGCTGCTCTTCGCCGCATCCCGCGATTCGGTAGAGCCGGGCCATGCCCGGCTGCTCTTCGCCGCATCMYGCGATTCGGTAGAGCCGGGCCATGCCCGGCTGCTCTTCGCCGCATCCCGCGATTCGGTAGAGCCGGGCCATGCCCGGCTGCTCTTCGCCGCATCCCGCGATTCGGTAGAGCCGGGCCATGCCCGGCTGCTCTTCGCTGCCTCAGGCGATACAGTAGTTGGGTGACGCCATCGGGCGCCTTGCCAATCACGGAGTACGCAATGAAACGACTCATCCTGGCCGCCGCCTGTGCCTTCGCGCTGGCTGCCTGCAGCAACCCGGAGGAAGAACGCAAGGCGCAGGAAGCCGCCGCCGCTGCCGCCAAGGCGCAGCAGGAAGCCAAGGCCGAAGGCGTGGCCAAGGAATACGATATGGCCGTGGCCGCGCAGGATTGGGAGCGCGCACGCATCCACGGCGGCGCGCTGCTGGATCAGTACAAGGACACCGACGTGGCCGCGCGGATCGAGCCGGGCTTCGCCGAGGTCCAGGCCAAGGGCGACGCCGCCCGCGACCTGCGCCGCATGCAGGGGCTGTGGCAGTACAACCAGATTCCTGTCGGCACCAAGGGAACGCAGTTCTCGGCGCAGATCTTCAGCAAGGCGCGCGTGGACGTGGACGGTAGCGGCCCCAAGCCGGTGCAACTGGTGTTCCGCGACCATCCGGAGTGGAAGCGCCACGCCTACCTGGTGCTGCAGGCCGGTGATTTCCGCTGCCCGCAGTGCAAGGTGCAGGTCAGCGTGGACGGCGGCAAGCCGATCGCGATGGCGGCCTGGCGGCCGAAGACCGACGAGGCCATCGCGATGTTCATCACCGACCAGAAGGCGCTGTGGAAGCTGGCGCGCAAGGCCAAGGTGATCAGCATTGAATTCCCGGTCAAGGCCGGCGGCACCCGCACGGCGGCGTTCGAGACCGGTGGCGTGGACACCCACCGCATGCCGAAGTGGTGGGAATGACCGGCGCAGCGCTGACGCCGGCAGCGCTGCCGCTGTCGGCGATGCATCACTGGGTGTTCGACATGGACGGCACGCTGACCGTGGCGGTGCACGATTTCGAACAGATCAAGCGTGCGCTGGCGATTCCGCTGGAGGAAGACATCCTCGCCCACCTGGCCGCGCTGCCGGCCGACCAAGCCGATGCCAAACACGCCTGGCTGCTTGCCCATGAGCGCGACCTGGCCGAGGGCGCACGCGCAGCACCCGGCGCGGTGGCGTTGGTCCGCGCGCTGCACGCCGCCGGCTGCCGACTGGGCATCCTCACCCGCAACGCGCGCGAACTGGCGCAGGTGACGCTGCAGGCGATCGGGCTGGCGGACGTGTTCGGCGCCGATGACATCGTCGGCCGCGACGAGGCCACGCCCAAGCCGTCGCCGGCGGGGCTGCAGTACTTCGTGCAACGCTGGCAGATCGACCCGCAGCGGGTGGTGATGGTCGGCGACCACCGTTTCGACCTGGAATGCGGCCGCGCCGCCGGCACCCGCACGCTGCTGGTGAATGCGCCGGACAACCCGTGGCCGGGCCTGGCATGTTGGCATCGCGCCGATTGTGGCGACGTGCTGGCGGAGTGGGCAGGGCAGGGGCCCTCGGCCTGATCGCTGGCCCCGGCGGAGCAGGCGCTGTGCCGGGTCGGCGATACCGGTCGGGTCGGATCCCGATCGACCGCCGTCATCACCGATCGGCGCGACCAACGCAGTGATCTGCGCCGCGGTAACGGCAGAAGCCGCCGTGATCCAACGTCATGCGTTCCAGCAGTGGCCAGCACGGTCGGCGGTCGGCGGTCGATCCGGAGCCGACCCTACCGCCGGGGACGGCGAGCGATTCACGGCGTCGTGGCAACGGAACCGCAAGCAGCCGGGCATGGCCCGACTCTACCCAGACACGTCCCGATCTACCGTCTGGTCAAGAGCCCCCTTGATGTTCAAGGGGGCGCGCCAACGGCGCGGGGATGAGGGGCCCGCGATTCGCCCTGGCGAATCGTGGACAGCGTTTGATCGCACCGCGATCAAACGTTCAGGGCGTAACCGAATTGCTGCTTGAACTGCTCGTTGAACTCATCAAAGGTGAAACGCTGGTTCTGCGTGCCCGGATGCTCGACCTTCAGCGCGCCCATCAGGTTGCCCATGCGGCCGATGGTCAGCCAGTCGTAGCCCTTTTCGATGCCGTAGATCAGGCCGGCGCGGAACGCGTCGCCACAGCCGGTCGGGTCGACCACGCGGCGCTCGTGCGCCGGCGGGATGTCGTAGGTCTTTTCGGGGGTGTGGATGACCGCGCCCTTCGGGCCTCGGGTGGTGATATAGGCCTTGACCCGGCTCACGATCGCCTTTTCGTCCCAGCCGGTGCGCTCCTGCAGCAGGTTGGACTCGTAGTCGTTGACCACCACGTAGTCGGCCTGCTCGATGAAGGTGCGCAGCTCCGGGCCGTTGAACAGCGGCATGGCCTGGCCGGGGTCGAAGATGAACGGGATGCCGGCGGCGAAGAATTCCTCGGAATTCTGGATCATGCCTTCGCGCCCGTCCGGGCCGACCAGGCCCAGGGTCACGCCCGGCACGTCTTTCACGTGGTTCTCGTAGGACCGCATCATCGCGCCCGGGTGGAAGGCGGTGATCTGGTTGTTGTCGTGGTCGGTGGTGATGAACGCCTGCGGGGTGAACAGCTCGTCGATCACCTTGACCCGGGCCAGGTCGATGCCCAACCCCTGGAAGTACTCCCGGTACGGGCCGAAGTCCGAGCCCACCGTGCCCATCGGGATCGGATCGCCGCCCAGCAGGTGCAGGTTGTAGGCGATGTTGCCTGCGCAACCCCCGAATTCACGACGCATGCGCGGCACCAGGAACGACACGTTCAGGATGTGCACCTTGTCCGGCAGGATGTGATTCTTGAACTGGTCCGGGAACACCATGATGGTGTCGAAGGCAAGAGAACCACAGATCAAAGCGGACATCGATTAAGGCCTATGCGGAAAGGAGTTTGAGGCCCGCCAGGCGGGCAACGAAACGGCGCCCTGCGGCGCCCTGCGGCGCAAAGGTTAACGGGTGAGGCGGCTTTGGGCCAGAACCGGGACTGTCCGGCGTCGGAAATTTTCGGCTGAATGGCCGTGAAGGCTGGCTTTGCACCAGATTTGTCCTTGCTCGCACACAGGGGGATTGCTAGGCTTGTCGGCCTCGAATTCTGCCCATTTTTTCGCCATCCCGCGTTGGGCGCGACACCCCTCAGGATCAACACCCAGATGTTCAAGAAACTGCGCGGCATGTTCTCCAATGACCTGTCCATCGACCTGGGCACGGCCAACACCCTCATCTATGTGCGTGGGCAGGGGATCGTGCTGAATGAGCCGTCCGTGGTCGCCGTGCGCCAGGACCGTGCCATTGGTGGCACCCGTTCCGTGGCTGCCGTGGGCGCCGAAGCCAAGCAGATGCTGGGCCGTACCCCGGGCCACATCACCACCATCCGCCCGATGAAGGACGGCGTCATCGCCGACTTCACCTACACCGAGGCGATGCTCAAGCACTTCATCAAGAAGGTGCACAAGTCGCGCTTCCTGCGCCCGAGCCCGCGCGTGCTGGTCTGCGTGCCGGCCGGCTCGACCCAGGTCGAGCGCCGCGCCATCAAGGAATCGGCCGAGGAGGCCGGTGCGCGTGATGTGTTCCTGATCGAAGAGCCCATGGCCGCCGCGATCGGCGCCGGCATGCCGGTGACCGAGGCGCGCGGTTCGATGGTCATCGACATCGGCGGCGGCACCACCGAAGTGGCGGTCATCTCGCTCAACGGCATCGTCTATTCGGCCTCGGTGCGCATCGGCGGCGACCGCTTCGACGAGTCGATCACCAACTACGTGCGCCGCAACCACGGCATGCTGATCGGTGAAGCCACCGCCGAGCGGATCAAGGTCGAGCTCGGCTGCGCCTACCCGCAGGCGGAAGTGATCGAGATGGAAATCTCCGGCCGCAACCTCGCCGAGGGCGTGCCGAAGATGATCAAGATCAACTCCAACGAGGTGCTGGAAGCCCTGCACGAGCCGCTGTCGGGCATCGTCAGCGCGGTCAAGCTGGCGCTCGAACAGACCCCGCCGGAACTGTGTGCCGACGTTGCCGAGCGCGGCATCGTGCTCACCGGTGGTGGCGCGCTGCTGCGCGACCTGGACCGCCTGATCTCCGAAGAGACCGGCCTGCACGTGCAGGTGGCCGACGATCCGCTGACCTGCGTGGCCCGTGGTGGCGGTCGTGCGCTGGAGCTGGTGGACATGCACGGCAACGAGTTCTTTGCGCCGGAGTAAGCGGCACCCGCTTTGTTCCATGGACGCGCCCCTGCGGCGTGATGCCCGCTGCGTGCCTGCCACGCCGGGCATCGCAGCGCCGGGGCGTTGTCGCATCCCCTTCCTGTCGTCCTCCAGTCGAAGCCAGTCGTGCCGCCCTACGCCGGTCCCCCCGTAGCCTCCCGTCAGGGCGATGCCGCCAGTCCACTGCGGCTGCTCGCCTACCTGGCCCTGGCCATCACCCTGATCGTGCTCGACGACCAGGCCGGCTGGCTGTCGCGTCTGCGCACCCAGGCCAACGTGCTGGTGCAGCCGGTGTGGGCGCTGGCCGGCTTGCCGGGCCGCCTGGGCACCCAGGTCAAGGACAACGCGGCCAGCCATGGCCAGCTGGTTGATGAAAACCGCGAGCTGCGCAACAAGCTGCTGATCGCCAACGCGCGCCTGACCCGCCTGCAGACCGCCGCGCTGGACAACGCGCAGCTGCGCGAACTGCTCAACGTGGCCGAGCGCAGCGGCCTGGACGTGCAACTGGCCCCGATCCTGGATATCGACCTGGACCCGGTGCGGCAACGCCTGGTGCTGGCCGCCGGCAGCCGCGACGGCGTGCACCTGGGCCAGGCGGTGATCGATGCCGGTGGCCTCATGGGCCAGGTGATCGCCACCACCGGCAGCAATGCCACCGTGCTGCTGCTGACCGACCCGGACCACGCGGTGCCGGTGACCGTGGCGCGCAACGGCGTGCGGCTGATCGTGTACGGGCGTGGGGACACCCTGGAACTGCGCGACATTCCGCTCAGCGCGGGGGTGGAAGTGGGCGATGAGATCGTCACCTCCGGCCTGGGCGGGCGTTTCCCGGCCGGCTTCCCGGTAGGCAAGATCACCGCGCTGCGGCCCGATGACACCCACGCGTTCCTGGTGGGGGAATTGAAGCCAGCCGCGCAGCTGGATCGCGGCCGCGATGTGTTGCTGCTGCGCCCGGGCGCGGCGATCCGGATTCCGCCGAACCTGCGGCTTCAAGGCGAAGCCGGTGGCCCTGCCACCACGCCGCTGCAGCAGGCGCCGACCGACGCCACCGCCGGCCCCGCGTCGCCCGCCGCAGCGACCACGACTC
>NZ_JBFULB010000052.1:0-17537 GCF_056400545.1 Stenotrophomonas sp. P5_A8
AGCCACATGCGTGCWGGGGTGTGTTCGGCGTTGCGTGGCGCCGGCCAGCGGCCGGCGCTACCGGTGGCGCCCGTTTCCGGCCCTACGACCGGAAGCGGGCACGCCGTCACCAGCTGTAGGAAACGCCGAGCTGCGCGCTGGTATCGCGGTAGCCCTGACTGCCGGTTTGGTGCACTAGCTGGCCCCAGCCGCGCCAGCCGCCGGCGAAGTTCACCTGCACGCCTGCCTTGGCCTCGTAGATGTCGTCGGGCAGGTCGCGGCGGATCGACACGTCGTCGACCGCGATCGCCGACGCGTTGCCACCGGACCACCAGTTGACCGCGACGAACGGATGCACATCGCCTTGTTTTGGCGTCAGTGCGCGGGTGTACAGGCGTGCGCCCAGCCGGGTACTGGTACCGCCGGCGCGACGGCTCTCCACGGCGGTGCCATTGGCTTCGACCACGTTGTCGGCGTCGTAACGGTTGTGGACGACCTGCAGCTGCGGTTCCAGGTACAGGCCGCGATCGGCAGTGCGCTGCAGCGGCAACACGTAGCCGGCTTCCACCGAACCGCTCCAGTTGCGCGAACGGTAGCGTTCCTCGGCCAGGCCTTCGCCCTGCACGCGGTTGCGGAAGCGGCTGTACTGCACCCAGCTGTCCACATACGCACCCTGTTGCATGTCCGCGTCCTGCAACCAGGTGCCATACAGGCCAAGGGTGGTGCCGGTGACCACGCCGCGCGCGGCGTAGCCGGTCACCGTTGATACGGCATCACTGCTGGCGCGGCCATGGCCACCCATCAGCCCCAGCTGCAGCTGGCCGCCCACGTTGGCGGCCAGCGCATGTCCAATGCCGACCATGACGCTGTCTACGCGGCTGTCCACGCGGACCTGCTCGCCGGCGGCGTGCCGTTCCAGGTTGCTGCTGCGTACGTTTGCCCAGGCCAGCGCGCCGGTTGCATCCTCGGCGTGGACACGGGTGCCCGGATCGCCGGCACGGTCATGCAGGCTGTGCTGGAACATGCGCAGGGCGGCGGACTGGTTGGCCAGGTAGATGGCAGGCTCCGGGCGTTCGACCTTGGGGCCCGGATCCACCGGATCCACCGGATCGATCGGGTCGACCGGGTCGACCGGCTGGCCGGGATCGGGAGTGGCCGGATCCACCGGGTCGATCGGATCTACAGGTTCCACCGGCTCCACGGGATCTATGGGATCTACGGGATCTACGGGCTCCACCGGGTCCACCGGCGCCACATATTCCGAGCGCAGGTACCAGTTGCCGTCATCCGGCGTACTCACCCCGCCCTTGTACAGGAAGTAGTCGTAGGCACCGGCCACGGCGCGCCCCTGCAGCGTGAACTGCGCGTCGGACTGGCCGGCCACGCTGATCAGGCGGATGCCTTCGCTGGTGAGCGCGCCGGCGCCGCCGGCATTGTCCACCCGCACGTTCGCGGTGCCGCTGCTGTTGCCCTGGATCACCAGCGCATCGCCGGCCGAGCCATCATCGCCAAGCTGGCGATTCATCACCCACGTGCCGCCATTGCCAACGTAGTCGCCGGTAATGGTCAAGGTCTTGAAGTCGCCCCGCGTGGGTGCGACGAACGCGATCGTTCCGCCATGCTGCAGCGTCCCCACGGTGGAATCGCCGCGCAGGTTCCAGCGGCTGCTGTCATCCAGCGACAGCGACGCCACGTGGAAGCCGCTGTCGCCGCGCAGCGCGCCGGTCAGCACGCTGGCGTTGGCCAGCGCCATCTGCACGTTGGCGGTGGCGCTGTCCACCACCACATCGCCGGTCAGGCGGCTGTTGTCGGCGCTGAAGAGAATGTCCGAGGTCGCCACCGAGCTGCCATCGGTGAACACGGTATCGCTGACCCGCAACAGCCGGCCACCGTCCACGCTGCCGGCCTGGCGGGCAACCACGTCGGTGTTGTTGAGCGTCAGCGCATGATTGCTGCCCTGCAACCACAGCGCGGGGCCGTCTTCGGTCTGCAACTGGCTGTTGTTGAAGGTCAGGCGGTCCCAGTACGGGCCGAACACGGTGATGTAGGAGCGGTACGCACCGCTGCCTGCGCCCTTGGCATGAATGCCCAGATTGTCCGCGGTGAGCTGTGCGGTGTTCATCTGCACGATGCCGAACGCTGCATCGCCCAGCACGGTGATATGGCCGCCATCGAGCTGCACGTCGGCCGTGCTGCCGCCCAGGAACACGCCGCCACCGCCGTTGCCGTAGGTGGTGATGTCCAGATCGTTGGCGCGGATGCGCGAGTATGGCGTGGGCGGGTTGCTGCCCGACGCACGCAGGCCGTAGACGCCGTCACCGTGTGTGTCGATGCTGCCGCCGGTCATTGTCGCGGTGCCGCCCCAGACGTCCACGCCATGGCCGTAGCCGTTGGTGCCATAGGTGCTGATCACCGTATCGGTCAGATCGGCCAACGAGGCGGCGCTGGACAACCACAGCCCGGACTGGCCATCGCGCACGGTGAAATGTGCGCCGTTGGCGGTGAGCTGGCCCCATTCGTTGACGTTGACGCCGTAGCCGCCGGTGGTATCGAACGTTCCGCCGGTCACCTCGGCCGATGCGTGAATCCCGTTGGCCCGATTGCCGAGCAGGCGGATGCTGCCGCCGTTGGTGGTGGCGCTACCGCCGTTGATGCGCAGCAGGCCGCCGTTGTTGATGTCGAAGTAGCCATTGACCACATCGACATCGGTCAGCGACAGCACACTGCCCACGCCGTTGGAGGACAGCCGACCGCTGTAGCCGCTGTTGCCCGAGGCAAAGGTAAGCTGCAGCGCTTCCATCGCCAGCAGCGCGCCGCCCTCGGCAGACACGGCGCTGTCGCCACCGTTGTTGATTTCGGTGCCGGTCACGTGCAGCTCGCTACCGCTGCCGGTGGCGTACAGCGCATGCCCGCCACTGCTGACGCGGCCGCCGGTCAGCCAGACCTTGCCGCCGCCGGTGGCATTGACCGTGCCGTAGCCGGAGCCGTTGCGATATGCATCGATGACCAGGTTGTTGGCGCGGATCACGCTGCCCGCGCCGCTGGCATTCAAGGCATAGCCGACGCTGGCGCTGCCGTCGCCGAGCTGGATGTGGCCGCCCTCGATCTGCACGCTGCCGCCGGACATGGCGCCGATGCCGCTGCCGTTGCCGGTAACGCCCAGGTCCAGGTCGGTGGCGTGCAGCGTAGCGTCCTGACCCGTTACGGTCACCGCGTAGCTGCTGCCGGTGTGCAGCACGCTGTCACCGCTGGCCAGGTCGAGCGACTCGCCTGCGTTGACGGTGATCGGCACGGTGTAATCCAGCGCGCTGGCCGGCAGCGCCGCCAGCAGTGCCGCACCGAGCGCGATCCGGGTCGGCAGTCCGGCGCGGACCGCGCGCGTGGTCATGGACACCGTGCCACGCTGCCGCGCAAGTTCGGACACCACCTTGCAGCGTCCATTCACGGGGTCCCGCACCAATCGGTAGATTCTGTTCATCCTGGTTTTTCTCGTCGCAAGGCAGCCGTCCGGCGTACGCCAGACGGATCTGCAGACCATGTCGATCGCCATCCGGCGACCACCGTTGCGGCGTCACCGGCACAGGCCGGCAACGCCGCATGGCGACAAGGCGCGGGGGAGGGGGGCGGATGGCAGCGCCATCGCCACGACACGCCGGGGCGTGCATCAGGGGCGTCCTTGAAGCCGTACCGGCGCGACCACTGCGCAGCCGGTAAGCACAGGCTAGGCAGTGACTGCCACCGGAGACATCAGGCGATCCCTAAAGTACGCCGATGCCGGCAGCGTGGTTGGGCCGGCAGTCAGCGAATGCGACAGGCAGGCGCGGTATCCGCCGGCCTCGGGCAGGCCGCGCGCCTGCTCAGGTGAACAGGTCCGATGCCAGGCAGAAGGTGATCAGTTCCTGGTCGGTCTTGGCGCCCAGCTTGCGCATCGCGTTGACCTTCTGGGTGCTGACGGTCTTGCTGCTGCGGTTCAGTCGTCTGGCGATGTCGCCCACGCTCTGGCCGTTGGCGAACAGCCGGATCACCTCGAACTCGCGTGGCGACAGCAGCGAGGCCGAGGAGGCATCACCGGCCCCCGGCAGGGCCTCCTCGCGCGGCAGGTCCGGCGAGCGGTACACGCGCTGGGCCAGCACCGCAGACAGCGCGACGTTGAGTTCCTTCAGATCCCCACTCTTGCGTACCACGCCGCTGGCGCCGGCCCGGTACATCTCGGCGATGATCGAGGGATTGGAGACCATGGTCAGGATCAACACCTGGACATCGGGAAAATTGCGCAGCAGGTAGGAGATCAGCTTGATGCCATCGCCGAGGGCGTCATCGCCGGGCATGTTGTAGTCGGTGATGACGATGTCCGGTGCCAGCGTCTGCATCAACTCGACCAGTGCCGCCGGACTCTGTGCCTGGCCGACCACCTCCAGGCGCGGGTCGCGGTCGATGACATCGGAGATGCCGGCCAGCACGATCGGGTGGTCATCGGCAATGACGATCTTGGTCTTCATGCGTGTTCTCGGCACCGGCAGGAGCAAAACTCAGGGGACATCGGTGGCCTCCGGTGGCGAGCGTTCCAGCCGCACCAGCGCGCGTTCCAGTTCGATCAGGAAGGCCTGCGCTGCTGCGCTGCACGCCGCCACCGTCGCGCCGGCGGCGATTCTATCTTCGATCACCTGGGCAACGTCGACCAGGCGTTGCGCCGAAACCATCACCAACGCCCCGCGGATGCGATGCAGCATCTGCCGGATCTCGTTGGCCTGGCCGCTTTCAACCGCTGCCGACAGGCCCTGCAGGTCGCTGCGCATGGTGGTCAGGAACAGGTCGCGCAGGTGATCGGAGACCACGATCGTATCGACTGGCACATCGCGGGTCGGTGAAAGGTCCACTCCGGCAGGGGCCACCGGTTTGGTCAACCCACTGAGCTGGCGGTACAGCGCCTGCAGCGAAATCGGCTTGACCAGGCAGCTGTCCATGCCGGCGCTGCGGCAGCGCTCGCGCTCTTCCGGCGCGGCGTTGGCGGTGGCACCGATGATGGGTACACGCACGCCGTCTGCGCGCAACCGGCGGGTGAGGGCATACCCATCGATGTGCGGCATGTTGACGTCGGTGAGCACCGCGTCGAAGCGACGCTGTGACCAGTAGCCCAGCGCTTCGTCGCCATCGCTGGCCACCACGGCGTGGCAGCCCAACTGTTCCAGCTGTTCGCGCAGGATCATCTGGTTGATCGGATTGTCCTCGGCGACCAGCACGTGCAGGCCAAGGCGACGGAACTGCGGCGCCGCCGTCGGCGCCTGCCGTGGCGCATCCCCACCTGCGGCCATCAGCAGCGCATCCACCATGGCATCCAGGTTGTGCATGGACACCACCCAGCGCCCGTCGATCCGCTCGGGATGGTCACCGCCGWCGGTTCTGGCCACCACGTGCGGCCCGGCCCAGCCCGGATCGGGCTCGTCCAGCAGCACATCCAGCAAGGGGGTGTGTGCGCTGAAGTTCTGTGCCGATTCGCTGTGGTAGACCTGCGCGGCGGCGCCGCGCTGGCGCAGGCGCTCGCACAGGTTGTCGGCCAGTTCCCGCGATGGCGAGCGCACGTAGACCGCCACGCGCTGGCCGAACGCTGGACGCTGCTCGGCCAGGTCGGGGCTTTCGGCCAGCGGCAGTTCAAAGCTGAAACTGCTGCCCAGCCCGCTGTCGCTGACCACGCGCAGTTCGCCCCCCATCAACTGCACCAGATGCGCGCTGATCGCCAGCCCCAGGCCGGTGCCGCGCATCGCATCGGTGCCCGGGTTGGCCTGGTAGAACGGCTCGAACAGTCGTGCCTGGTGCTCCTGCTGGATACCGATGCCGGTGTCGGCCACCTGCCAGCTCAGTCGCGGCAATTCCCCCGCCGCTTCCACCCCGCGCAGGCGCACGACGATACGGCCGGCATCGGTGAACTTGATCGCGTTGCTGATGAGGTTGTTGAGCACTTGTCGGATGCGCGCGGCATCGCCGATCACCAGCGCCGGAACAGTGCCGTCGATGCACGCATACAGCTGCAGCCGCCTGCGCGTGGCCGAACCGGCATACGAGCGCAATACCTCTTCGGTCAATCCCGCCGGACAGAACGCGACCGGCTCCAGCGCCAGCTGCCCGGCCTCTGCCTTGGACACGTCGAGGATGTCGCTGATCAACTGCATCAGGGTCGACGACGAGCGTTGGATCGTGCCCACGTACTCCTGCTGTCGGCTGTCCAGTGGGGTCAGTCCGAGCAGCTCCAGTGTGCCCAGTACGCCATACAGCGGCGTGCGGATCTCATGGCTCATCGTCGCCAGGAACAGGCTTTTGGCCCGGTTGGCCTGGTCGGCGGCCACGCGCGCCTGCTGCAGCACCAGTTCGGCGTCGTGCTGGGCGGTGAGGTCGATGAACAGGCACAGCATCACCGGCTCGCCGCGGTAGCGCGCGGGGGTGACGGTCACCAGCAGATGGCGTCCGTCGGGCGTGGTGTAGGGCCGCGTGGCAGGGCCCTGGGTATTGGCGTCGGCCGACGCATCATCGCGCCACCCACCATGCCAGCCAGGTGCGTCAGGATGCTCTCCCAGCCAGTTGCGTGCCAGGGCGTTCTCCAGGATCACCTGCCCGTCGCGCTGGCGCAGCAGACACAGACCGATGGGGGCTGCGTCAAGCACGGTGCGGCTGAACGCTTCGCTTTCCAGCAGACGCTCATGGTTCTCGCGCAGCGGGACCAGAACCGAGCGTCGATAGCTGCGCAGCACCAGCACGCCGCCCAGCGCCAGCAGCATCGCGGCAATCACGCTGCCGATCAGCGGCCCGCGGGGATGGCTGAGCAGGCGCGCCCAGCGCACCTGGTACACGGCCTGCCAGCCGTCGTTGGTTCGCATGCGGTAGATCACCCCGTCACGGGTAAAGCTGCGCTGCGCGCCGCCGCCCTCCAGGTGGGGGCCGTGCACCAGTCGACCGTTCGGGTCGATGATGGACAGCTGGTCGTAGATCGTCTCGCCCAGCAGCTGACGACGCTCGTCCAGGCGCGACAGGTCCAGCAGGCAGGCGATCGCCGGCATGGCCCGGGCGTCCGTATCGCCCCACGCGTCGATGTCCCGCGGTGCCTGTGCGATCGACAGCAGGCGGTTGTTGCCATCGCCGGGATCGCGCTCGAACCAGCGCACATCGCCGCGTTGCAGCGAGACACTGGCCGCCACCGCGTGGATGTAGCGCAGCAGCGCCTGCATCGGTGCCGAGGCCGGCCGCACCGGGTCGATATCGTCCACCGTGAGCGGCACCAGCAATCCGGCCGTCCCTTCGCCGCTGACCAGCAGGCAGCGCGGTGAGGGATACAGCGATTCGGCCCAGAACGCGCCGTAGAAGCCGGAGAATCGCACGCCCAGCGCCGATGCCGTGTGTGGCGGTGGCGCCTGGTCATGCAGTACCGAGAACGGGATGTAGGCCCGCGCCGGGTTGGCCAGCTCCACGTTGCCCGACAGTGGCTGGCTGCGGACCGTTCCTGGTGGACCGCCGGGCAACGCTGCGCGCTCGTGATCATGGGCGCGCCAGCGCCGCATGAAGCGCTCCTGTTCCTGCAGTGCGCCATCCAGGCGGCGGAAGTGGAAATCGATCTTGTCCTGTTCTTCCCGCAGCAGCTGAAGGGTGGTGGACAGCACCAACCCGGCCTGGATCGTGGCCAGGACGATCACGCCGATCAACAGCGCATGCACGCGCAGCGAACGGCGGGCGAGCTGGCGGATGGGTGCGGCCTCGGGCATGGGATCCCCTTGTGATGGTGGCAACGACGCGCTGGGTGCCGCGCGATGCCGCGTGCCTGCGATCGTCAACCGTTGTGAACCGATGCACAAGGGTGCGGGGCCGCGCTGGATGGCATGGTGAATGCTGGCCGGTGAGAGCTCAGCGCGTGGCGAGGGTGTCCGGGTGGCCCAGTTCGGTGTGCCGGTGTGCGGCCTTTTCCTGGTCCAGCAACGCACCGAAGGTTTCGGCGGGAATCGCGCGCGAAATCAGGAAACCCTGGACCTGGTTGCAGCCCAGCCTGCGCAGGGTGGCCAGCTCGGCATCGGTTTCCACACCCTCGGCGACGATGTTCAGCCCCAGCTTGCTGCCCAGTGCGATGACCGTGGCCAGCGCGCTGTGCAGCGCCGGATCGCGTGCGCAGCCGCGGACCAGTGCCCGGTCGATCTTGACCTCGGTGAAGGGCGTGCTGACCAGATTGTGCACCGAACTGAGGCCTTGGCCGAAATCATCCTGGGCCAGTCCGAAGCCCTTCATGCGCAACCGGCAGGCCCCGGCGTAGTAATCGCTGACATGGTGGGTGGTGCTGCTCTCCATCAGTTCGAAGCACAGATCCGCGGGAATGCCGCCGTGCTTGAGGGTCAGCTCCAGCAGTTCGTCGGGCAGGCTGCTGCGCTCGAGCAGGTGGGGTGGCAGGTTGATCGACACCGGGATGCGGAAGCCCTGTTCGCGCCAGCGCGCCTGGGCCTGCACGCTGGCCTTGAGGATGTGGCGCAGCAGCGCCGGTTCCAGCCCATGCTGTTCGATCAGCGGCAGGAAGCGACCGGCCTGCAGCGTGCCGTGCTCGGGATGGCGCCAGCGCACCAGTGCTTCGGCGGCCACCACCAATCCTGAATCCAGCGACTTCTTCGGCTGGAACCACGCGGTGATCTGGCTGTCGCCGATCGCCTCGCACAGGCGCTCTCGGCTGGCCAGGATCGGAGCCTCCTCCGGTGCGGTCGGCGGGGGGGCCTCGGCGCTGGCGTGGTCAAGTTGCGCCAGCAGTTCGCCGACATCGGCCGGGGACACCGGCTTGGGCAGGATGCCGAGCACGGTGATCCCCAGCGATTCGGCCATCAACCGTGCCGATGCCATCATCCGTTGCGAGGCCGAGCTGACCAGCGCCAGCATCGGTCGGTGCTGCTGCGCGGCCAGCGCCTGGATGAACTGGATGCCATCCACGCCCGGCATCATCAGGTCGGTCACGACCAGGTCGTAGCGGCGCCAGTTGCACATCTCCACCGCATGCGCCGCATCGCCGCAGGTGTCGGTGGCGATGCCGGGCGCGGCATTGAACATGTTGGCCAGGAAGCCGCGCTGGAACGGCTGGTCTTCGAGGATCAGTACACGGTGGTTGCTCACGTCGGGGCTCCTGCGGTCAGTCCGCCCAGGGCATGGCGGAGGGTGCCGATGTCGATCGGTTTCACCAGGTAGTCGGTCATGCCACCGGCCAGGCAGCGCTCGCGTTCTTCGGGGGTGGCATTGGCGGTGGCGCCGATCACCGGCATCGCGTGGCCCTGCTGGCGCAGCCGCCGGGCCAGCGCGTGGCCGCCAAGGCCGGGCATGTTGATGTCGGTCAGCACCACGTCGAACACCTCGGCGGTGCAGCAGGCCAGCGCCTCGTGCCCGTCGCAGGCGGTGACCACGCTGCAGCCCAGGGTTTCCAGCTGCTCCTTGAGGATCAGGCGATTGATCGGATTGTCTTCGGCGATCAGCACGTGCAGGCCGAGCGCGGCACGCACGACCGGCGTCGTCGAAACCGCCGGTGCCCGGTTGCCATGCTGCAGGCGGAACACCGCATCGGCGATCGCGCGGATGCTGAGGGTAGTGACCGTCAGCTGATCCGGTCGCGCCGGATCGTCGCAGGACGGGTCGCCGGCGTCGGCGGTTGCGATCACCCGCGGACCGGTCCACGCGATCGGCACCGCATCGCGCGGATCGCTGTCGACCAGGATCGCGCCCGGCTCCGTCGGCACAGGCATGTCCGTGCTGTAACGGCGCGCGCTGGCACCCCAGCGCTGCAGCCATTGGCAGGCGCTGTCGGCAAGTTCGGCCAGGGCCGCGCGCACGTACACGGGTGGGTCGCACAGCAGGCGCGGGCCATCGGCGCCGGCGTCGCCCAATGCATCGGCATCCACGCCCAGCGGCAGGATCACGGTGAAGCTGCTGCCCAGGCCGGGCTCGCTGACCAGGCGCATGTCGCCGTTCATCAGCCGCACGAGGTGGTCGCTGATCGACAGCCCCAGGCCGGTGCCGTCCGAACGGCCTGGGCCGTCCGCCTGGCGGAACGGCTCGAACAGCCGCGCATGTTCGGCCGCGGCGATCCCGATCCCGGTGTCGGTGACCTGCCAGCTGACGGTGGCGGTGCCGCCCTCGCAGGCGATCAGTTTGACGCGCAGCACGACGCGGCCACTGTCGGTGAACTTGATCGCATTGCTGAGCAGGTTGCCCAGCACCTGGCGGATGCGGTCGGCGTCGCCGGTGAGCTGCGCAGGCAGGCGCGGATCGGTACAGACCACCATCTGCAGCTGCTTGCGGGCCGCAGCGGCCGCGTAGGCGCGCAGCGTGGTCTCGGCCAGGTCCAGCGGCGAGAACGCCGTGGTGGCCAAGGTGAGCTGGCCCGATTCGATCTTGGAGACATCCAGGATGTCGCTGATCAACTGCAGCAGCACCGACGAGGAGTGCCGGATGGTCTTCAGGTACTCGGCCTGGCGCGGATCCAGCGTCGTGTTGCCCAGCAGTTCGAGGGTGCCCAGCACGCCGTACAGCGGCGTGCGGATCTCATGGCTCATGGTAGCCACGAACGCGCTCTTGGCCTGGCTGGCCTCGTCGGCCACCTGCTTGGCCGCCGACAACGCCGCCTGGATCTGGCGGTGCCGGCTGATGTCGTTGAACACGCACAGCAGCACGTCGTCACCGTGGTAGCGCGTGGCCGCGTACAGCACCTGCAGCTGGCGTCCATCGGCGGTGGTGACGTCGACCGGGCGGCGGCTGCGCGCGGTGCATTGGGCAAGGTCGCCCGTGCGTCGCCACGCCCCGGTCCAGTCGCCGGTGCCGGTATCACTGCCCAACCAGTCCCGCGCGAGCTGGTTTTCCAGCATCACCCGGGCGTCGTGGCAGCGCAGCACGCACATGCCCACCGGCGCCATCTCGATCACCGTGCTGCCGAAATCGAAGCTCTCCAGCAATCGCAGGTGCTGGCGGTGTGCCGGCTGGATGAGCTGGCGGTCGATGCGTCGGATCAGCAACCGCAACGCCGCGATGGCGGCGAGGCATACCAGCAGCGACACCGCGATGTGTACGGCCATATCGCGCAGCAGCAGCGCCGCTGGAAGGTGGTAGACGAGCCGCCAGCCGTCCTGGCCGATGCTCTTCACCAGAGCCAGCCCCTTGGGTATCCCGTGCGCCCAGACGAAGGCGAAGGCATCTGCGTGCTGGCCGCGCAGCCATGTCGTGGGCGGCTCGGCCGAAGGGCTGGAGAGCACGGGCTGACCGCGCTGGTCGAGCAGCAGGAACTCACCGATGTCTTTGCCGGAGACCGTGTCCGCCACCGCGGCTGGATCAAGCGCCAGCACCAGCCAATGCGCCGGATCGGCGCCCTCTTCGGCTGCGCGGTACAGGTAGATCGAGGCCCCGGGGTGGTTCGCCGGCAGCCAGTACACGCCCGTGCCGGGCGCGGCGCGGCCGGCATGCGCACGCAGTACCGACGCGGTCAGCTCGGCCGGCGGGGGTGTTGCCGGCGTGTGCCGACCCTGCAGCCACTGGCGTGGCGCCTGCGGATCGCTGCTCACGTGCACCAGGCGCGCGCCGAAGTCGGCCAGGGTCTGCTCGGCGCGCGCGGACAGCAGCAGGCTGAGCTGCCGGCCGTCGCGGCCCGGCCCCAGCGGCAGTCGCTGTACCTCGCTGTCCTGGCCGTCGTCCGGCCGGGCCGGGGCGGCGGCGGGCAGCGGCGATTCCACCACCGAGTCCACCAGGTAGTTCAACAGGGCTTCGCGATGGTCGAAGTACAGCTGCGCCCGGTAGGCGGCAGCGTTCATGTCGCGGCGATGTACCGACACGTCCTCGCTGAGCTGCGCCAGCAGGTAGAACCCGGCCGTGCCCAGCAGGCAGAACAGCACGCACAGCGACAACCAGCGCAGCAGCACGTTGGCCGCTACGACCGGGGCGTCGAGGGTGGAACGTCGGGGCAGGAGACGATGCATGCGCGCATGCTAGGAAGCGTGGCCGCCCGCGCACATCAGCCGATCCCTAAAACCGGGCGTGCCGCGACCGCGTCACGGGCGCCGTTCAGCTGGATGAAAACGAACGGGCCCGCACAGTGGCGGGCCCGTYCAGTGCTCCGTGCAGGGCGCCGCTTACAGCGCGGTGCCGCCGAACTTGTGCGTGTACTGCAGGTTCACCGTACGGCCGACGGTGTCGAACCAGGACACGTCGTAGTACGGGTAGGGCGTGTAGGTCACGTCCTTGGGCGGCATCTTGTTGGCCACGTTGACCACCGTCAGCGACAGGCGCGAATGGTCGTCGAAGCGGTACTGCAGCGACACGTTGTAGCGGTAGGTGGCGCCGATCCACGGGCTGTCGCCGCTGTCCGGGTCGACGCTCTGGTCGTAGCTGTCGTAGGTCGGCAGCCGACCCAGGCGCGAGCCGTAGACCGTGGCCGACCAGGCGTCCTTCTCCCAGGTGATGCTGGCGCTGGTCTTGGTGCGCGGGATGTCGAAACCGCTGTTGACCGCGAACTGGTCTTCGACCACATCACCCTCGAACTGCTGGAAGTCGTGCGTCTTCACCCAGGTGTGGTTGCCGCTCAGGATGAAGTCGCCCAGCCCGGTGCTCAACCGGTAACGCAGGCCCACATCGATGCCACGCGTGGTTTCGCGCGCGATGTTGATCGGGTTGACGTGCACGCCGTAGAGGCGGCCGTCGCTGGTGCGGGTGACCCGGCCGATCGCATCCACGCAGGTCGGCGAATCGGCCTCGGCGTTGCCCAACCGGCATGCCGCTTCATCGCGCAGGATGGTGCCCACGTCCATGTCCTGCACCTGGTTGCGCATGTCGATGTCGAACCAGTCCACCGACAGGTCCAGGCCGATCGCCGGCGACCAGACCAGGCCGGCGCTCCAGGAGGTGCTGGTCTCCGGGTCGAGATTGCGGTTGCCCTCGCGGGTGCGGATCAGGTTTTCCTCGTAGTCCGAGCAGTCCTCGGCCTGGTCCAGCTGGCAGTTGTAGTAGTCGTTGTTGCTGGTCTCGTCATTGCCCGGGCCGGCGTATACGTAGTGCAGGTCCGGCGCGCGGAACGCGGTGCCGTAGGAGCCGCGCACCAGCAGGGTATCGATCGGGCGCCATTCGATGCCGCCACTCCAGGTCGCCTTGCCGATGCTGTTGCCCGAATAGCGGTACTGGTCGTAGCGACCGGCCACGCTCACGTTGAGGGTGTCGTGCAACGGCAGGCGCAGTTCGGCGGCCGTGGCCCAGCGATTGCGGCTGCCGTGTCCGTCCGAATCCTTCCAGCTGTAGTAGTAGTACCCGGTCGCCAGCGGATCGGGGTTGAGCGCGTAGGACTGGTTGCCGAACTCGGCGGTGGCGGCGAAACCGGCCTTGCCGCCCGGGAGTTCAAACAGCGCGCCGTTGGTCAGGGTCAGCGCGGCGGTGTCGGTGCGCGACTTCGGCGTATAGGTCGTCTTGGCGGCGATCGAATCGTATTCGCTGCGACTCAGCGGCCGGTACAGGCGCGCCGGGTCGGCGTTGAATACCGGGAACACGTTGTCATCCTCGTCGGTGTACTCGCCCAGCTGCTCGCCCAGGAACAGCGTGTTGGCCTTGGCGGCGATGATCTGCGGCCAGCGGATCGAAGACTGGTACTGCGAGTGGCTCAGCGAGGCCTCGTAATCCCAGTTCGCGTCCAGGCTGCCCTTGAAGCCGGTGGTGACACTGAAGGTCTTCTGGGTGCTGCGGATCATGCCGTTGCGCAGCCCGCCCATTTCCTCCGGCGAGAACTGACGCTGCCAGAACTCGACCTGGTCGGTGGCCTGGTTGTAGAAGTAGCCGTCCTCGTTGCCGTCGGCAGCCATCCGGCCCCACTGGGTCACATCGCGCATCAGTGCGATGTCGTGGTAGCCCATCTGCACGTCGGCAAACCAACTGGCCCCGTTGTCGAAGGCGTAGTTGAGCGAGGCATAGCCGTTGACGCCACGGCGCTTGCTCAGGATGGTGCCGTAGCCGATGGACGTGTCGCTGCCGCAGTAGAAGCCGTAGCGCGCGCGCTCGGCGTACCGGGTGCTGCCACGGTTCTGCCCGGCCAGCGCATCGCAGGTGGCCTGGCCCGGGTCCAGGTAATCATCGTTGTAGTCGGTGCGCAGGTAGGCACGGCGCGCGGCACGCGCACTCTCGGTCGGCGCATCCTGGGTGGCGTCCTGCTGGCTGCGCTGATAGGCCCACAGCGGCGTCTGCGACTGCAGCTCAAGGCTGTACACCGCGCTGAAGCGACCGGCATCGAAACCGCTGGCCAGGCTGATGTCGAACGACTCGCCACCGCCTTCGGTGGTGGTGCCCATGCGCATGTCCACGGTCGTGCCATCCACGCGCTTCTTCAGGATGAAGTTGACCACCCCGGCGATGGCGTCCGAACCGTAGATCGCCGAGGCGCTGCCGGTCAGCACTTCGATCCGCTCGATCATCCCGATCGGGATGTTGGAGACGTCGGTGAAGTTGCTGCGGCCCTGGAACGGCATCGGGAAGTCGGCGATGCGGCGGCCGTTGACCAGCACCAGGGTATGGTTCGGGCCCAGCCCGCGCAGGTCGACCTGCTGCGCGCCGGGCGAGAAGTCGGCGCCGCTGGAGGACTGCTGGCTCTGGGTCTCACCCCCGTTCTGGGTCATCGAGCGCAGCACATCGGGCACGCTGGTGAAGCCGCTGGCCTGGATCTGCTCGGCGGTGATCACCGTCACCGGTGCCGGGCCCTCCACCTGCGCACGCGGAATGCGCGACCCGGTGACCTGCACCGTGTCCAGTTGCTGCACCCCGGGGGCGGAAGTCTGGGCACCCGCGGTCGCGGCCACACCCATCAACGCCAGCTGGATCGACCACGCCATCGCCTGTTTACGCATGAGAATTCTCGAGAAGAAAGTGTCGGCCTCGAGGGAGGCCTGTCCCCCATTCACATTTCGCGAATGGACGGCGCGCATTTAACGCCTTTTTTACGGGGTTGACCACTGCCATGTTCTCTGGCACACAGTGGAAGCGTTTACACCCTCGATGTGTTCAGGGAGATCAGCGTGCACAAGGCTCTCCGCCCCCTCGCGCCCCTGCTCTGGCTGCTGTCGGTCGGCCTGGCTGCGCCGGTCCATGCCCAATCGCTGCAGGACCCCGGTTATCGCTACTACGAGGTCGGGGACCTGGACGCGTCGCCGGCCGCGCATACCGAACCGGCGATGATGCTGATGGGAGGCGGGGAGTGGGTGCCCGAGGCGTTCCAGTGGTGGCTGCAGCGGGCCGGGCACGGCCGCGTCGTGATCCTGCGCGCCTCCGGCGCCGATGACCTGCAGGAGCGCCTGTACCGCGGCATCGGAGGGGCCGCCTCGGTGCAGACCCTGGTGTTCGACAGCCGCCGCGCCGCCGATGACCCGGCCGTGCTGCGGGTGGTGGCCGCGGCGGATGCGATCTTCATCGCCGGCGGCGACCAGTCCCGCTACATCCGCTTCTGGAAAGGCACCGCACTCAATGCCGCGCTCAACGCGCATGTCCGTGCCGGGCGCCCCATCGCCGGCACCAGTGCCGGGTTGGCCATCCTTGGCGGGTACAGCTACGGCGCCCTGGACGGCGGCAGCGTCACCTCCGAACGCGCGCTGCGCGACCCGATGGGCAGTGCGGTCACCCTGGACAACGACTTCCTGACCTTGCCGTACCTGTCCAACGTGGTCACCGACACCCATTTCGGCAAGCGTGACCGGCTCGGCCGGTTGATTGTCTTCGTTGCCCGGGCGGCTCTGCAGGCCGGGCGTGATGACATGGTGGGCATCGGCGTGGACGAGGACACCGCGCTGTGCGTGGAGGCCGATGGGCGAGGGCGCGTGCTCAGCAATGACGACGGCTACGCCTGGCTGGTGATGCCCCGGCATACCGCCGAGCGCCTGCGCGATGGTGAACCGCTGGATTTCCACGCGATCCCGGTCACCGGCGTGGGCAGCGGCAGCCTGCTGCATCTGGATGGATTCGGCGTGGACGATGCGGCCTTCCGCATGACCGCCGACATCCGCGACGGCCACCTGCAGCTGCGGTAGCGCGCACCCGTTGGCCGCAGCGATACCCGGATCACGCGCAAGGTCCAGCTGGGCAGGGCACAGGCCTACCCGCGCCGCGCATCTGCGGCCATGATGGACCTTCCCAACCTGCCGGTGCCGCCGATGTCCCGTCCAACCGCGTTGCTGTTGTCGCTGTGCCTGTCGATGCCGCTGGCGGCTACCGCCGCCAGCCCGGTGCTGGTCCTTCATGGCGGTGCCGGCGTGGAGCGCAAGGATCTGTCGCCGGCCGAGGAAAAAGCCGCGCGCGCCGCCCTCCAGCAGGCACTGTTGAAAGGCCATGCCGTGCTGGCTGCGGGCAAGCCGGCACTGGACGCGGTCACCGCAGCCATCACCGTGCTCGAGGACGATCCCACCTTCAATGCGGGCAAGGGCGCGGTGTTCACCCACGATGGCCGCAACGAAYTGGATGCGTCGCTGATGGATGGCGCCACGCTCAAGGCCGGTGCGGTGGCTGGGGTGCAGCGGGTGCGCAACCCGATCCTGCTGGCCGAGGCGGTAATGCAGCATTCCCCGCACGTGATGATGGTCGGGCAGGGCGCCGAAGCGTTCGCCGCCACCCAGGGCATCACGCTGGTCGATCCGTCCTACTTCCGCACCGGGAAGCGCTGGCAGCAACTGCAGAAAGCGCTCAAGGAACAGGCCAGCGGCCAGGCCCATGCCGATCTGGAGACCGCGCGCCACTTCGGCACCGTCGGTGCGATCGCGCTCGATGCGCAGGGACACCTGGCCGCCGGCACCTCCACCGGCGGYATGACCAACAAGCGCTTTGGCCGCGTCGGCGACTCGCCGATCATCGGCGCCGGCACCTATGCCAACGACATGTGCGCGGTGTCGGGCACCGGCTGGGGCGAGTACTACATCCGCACCGCCGCCGCCTACGACATCTGCGCACGCATGCAGTACCTCAAGCAGAGCCCGGCCGAGGCCGGACGCGCGGTGATCAACGCGCGCATCCCCGCGCTGGGCGGCGACGGTGGGGCGATCGTGTTGTCCGCCGACGGTCGCGTGGCCACGCCGTTCAACACCCAGGGCATGTACCGCGGCTGGATCGGGGCCGACGGCGTGCCGCACGTGGCCATCTTTGCCGACGAAGCGCTGCCGCTTCCCGCGCAATAGCCCGTCGTTGCGGCGGAATTTGCGATTGCTGTGAAAAAGTTGAAAAAGAGTGTTGACAGAACCAGTCTTCACCCCCAAAATTCACGGCTCTTCCACCCCACACCGAAAACGCTTCGGCGCCACGGGACAGGGTGGTAAGGAGGGATACCCAAGCGGCCAACGGGGGCAGACTGTAAATCTGCTGGCTTACGCCTTCGGTGGTTCGAATCCACCTCCCTCCACCAGTTTCATGTTGTGGCAAGAGCTTCCGATGCGGGAGTAGTTCAATGGTAGAACCTCAGCCTTCCAAGCTGATGGTGCGGGTTCGATCCCCGTCTCCCGCTCCATTGAATGAATTTGAATATATTCAAATTCGTGCCATAATACAAAACTCGCTCACGT
>NZ_JBFULB010000053.1:0-17357 GCF_056400545.1 Stenotrophomonas sp. P5_A8
GGCCTGCGGCGCGGGCATCGGCCTGGGGGCCGACGCAGGGGTCGGCGCCTCCATCGGTTCCGGCGCCGGCAACGGCTCCGCTGGCGTCGGCAGGCTAGGCGCAACGGGAGCGGGCGGCGGCGGCGGGGCTACCGCCGCGACCAGGCGCAGCGGTGCCACGCCGACCAGCACGAACACCGCCGTGATCGCCAGCGCAGCCACGCGCGGAAAACGGCGGGTCTGCTGCAGGCTGAGCAGGCGCCGCTTGAGGCTGCGGAAGTTCGGCGAGGCACTGGCCACGCCCACCGCCGGACGCGGCGCCACCCCCAACTGCACCAGCAGCCGGCCGTAGTCGTGGCGGCAGTGTCCGTGCCCGGCCACCACCGCACCATCGCAGGCTTCCTCGCGGGCCAACGCGTATTCGCGGGCGGCCAGGTGCACCAGCGGATGGAAGAAGAACACGTGCTGCGCCAGCGCCGGCAGCAGGCCCCACCACAGGTCGCGACGCTGCAGGTGGATCAGCTCGTGGGTCAGCGCCATGTCCAGGTCATCGGCACCCATCGTCGGCAGTTCGCGGGCGGGCAGCAGCAGCACCGGGCGCCACGGCCCGATCAGTTGCGGCGACCGGATCTGCGCGGAAATCTTCAGCGTCGGCGCGCGGCGCAGGCCATGCGCTTCGGCCGCCAGGTGCAGCGCTTGCTGCAAGGTGGCATCGGTGCATTCGGCGGCGTCGCGCACCAGCACGCGGCTGTGGCGGTACCCGCGCAGGCTGTGCAGCAGCAGCACCAGCACACCGGCCGCCCACACCGCCAGCAGCAGCGCCGGCCACGACCACAGCGCTGAAGCCGGTGCGGCCATCGCAACCGTCTCCAGTGCGGCAGGCGCCGCGCCGAGCGCGGCGTCCATGGCCGGCAGCGCCACCATGTGCGTGGTCTGCGTTGCCGGCGCCGGCAACACCGCCAGTTCCAGCGGACTGCTCCAGACCAGGCCCAGCACCGCCTGCGCGGCCACCAGCCACCACAAGCGCACGCGTGTTGCGGCCGGCAGGCCGGGCAGCAGCCGGCACACGCCCCACACCAGCCCCACCAGCACCGCGCTCTGCACGCTGGTCCAGCCCAGCCGTGCCAGCAATTCCATCATCATGATGTCCATGGCTCAGCCCTCCCGCTTGCGTGATTGCAACTGCGCCACCAAGGCTTCCAGCTCGGCCAGCTCCTGGTCGCTGACGTCGGCCTTGTGCGACATGAAGGCCACGAACGGCGACACCGATCCCTGCAGGGTCTTCTCCACGAAGCTGGCCACCGCGCCCTGCACCACGCGGTCCTGGCCACTGGTGGCGGCGTAGCGGTACACGCCCTGCACCTGCTTGCGCTGCAGGTAGGCCTTGCCGCGCAGGCGCTCCATCATGGTCAGCACGGTCGAACGGGCCAGGCCACGCGCTTCGCCAAACCCGGCCGCCACCTCACCCACGGTGGCGCCGCCCTGTTCTGCTACGTACTGCAACAGGGCCAGCTCCTGGTCCCCGATGGTCTTGCCGCGCATGGCGCTCTCCGATGACTACACGTGTCGCTACCGTGCCAGTGACTACAACTGTCGTCAAGTGCCGGAGGGCGTGCGCCGACGAACGGCAGCCGACGCGTCCATTAAACCTTTTGGCCCGCCGCCGCATCCAAGCCTGCGAGCCCGGACCGTCCCTGCTCCACCGGCGCCCGGCGTTCGGTGCACCCGCCCAAGGAAAGCTGCATGCGTTCCCGCACCCTCCGCGCCACCGTCCTGGCCGCACTCGTCATGCCCCTGGCGTGCTTCGCCGCTCCGTCCACCGCCTGGGACCAGGCCAACGCGCAGACCCGCCAGTTCGTGCAGGAAACAATGCAGGCCAAGCGCATTCCCGGGCTGCAGATCGCCGTCGTCAAGGACAACCACCTGGTGCTGTCGGAGGCCTACGGCATGGCCAACGTCGAGAATGCCGTCGCTACCACGCGCGATACGCGCTTCCCGCTGAACTCGGCCACCAAGTCCTTCACCGGGGTGGCGATGGCCCAGCTCGCCCAGGCCGGTCGCGTGGACCTGCAGGCCCCCGTGTCGCACTACCTCGATGATCTGCCGCCGGCGTGGGGCAAGGTGCGGGTACGCCAGCTGCTCGCCCACACCTCCGGCCTGCCGGACATTCTCGATGCGCAGGGGCTGCTCGGCGGCGGTACCGAACAGGAGGCCTGGAAGCAGGTCACCGCCCTGCCGGTGGAGGCCGCGCCCGGCGAGCGCCACCGGTACAACCAGACCAACTACGTGCTGCTGGCGCGGATCATCGCCAAACAGTCCGGCATGCCGTACGAGCAGTACATGGCAAAACACCAGTTCAACGTGGTGGGCATGCCGCGCACCACCTTCGGCGACAGCTACGATCTGGTCGCCACTGCCGCCACCATCTACAGCTGGTTCCCGCGCAGGACCGACGCACCGGATGCGCCGGCGCGGCTGTCACACTGGTTCTACGATCTTTCACCGGGGCTGTGGGCCGGCGCCGGCATGCTCACCACCGCCGACGAAGTGGGTCGTTGGATGATCGCGCTGTCCAAGGGCCAGCTGCTCGACAAGGACGGCGTGCGCCGCATGTGGGCGCCGGAGGTCCTGAGCAACGGGACCCCCGGCGCCTGGTCGGCTGGCTGGCCGGTCATGGGCACGGCACCGGATCTGCAGGTCGGCGGCATGGGCGGCGCACGCGCGGCCTTCATCGTGTATCCCGAACGCCGGCTGGCGGTGATCGTGCTGACCAACCTGGTCGGGGCCAACCCGCAGGACTTCATCGCCCCGATCGCCGCCTTCTACACCGACCCGGCCATGCTCAACCGCGCGGACCGCCCATCACCGGCAGGATCACCCCGCTGATGTAGCTGGCGGTGATCGGCGAGGCCAGGAATACGTACGCCGGGGACAACTCCTCCGGCTGTGCCGGGCGGCCCATGTCGCTGTCCTTGCCGAACTCGGCGACGTCGGCAGGCTTCTTGTCGGCCGGGTTGAGCGGCGTCCACACCGGTCCCGGCGCCACCGCGTTGACCCGGATGCCACGCGGCAGCAGCTGGCTGGCCAGCGCCTTGGTGAAGGCATGGATGGCGCCCTTGGTGGCCGAATAGTCGATCAGCGCCTTGCTGCCGAACAGCCCGGTTTCCGAACCGGTATTGATGATGCAGTCGCCTTCCTGCAGGTGCGGCAGCACCGCACGCGCCATCTGGATGTAACCGCCGATGTTGGTCTGCAGGGTCTCCTGCAGGTGTGCATCTTCCAGGTCTTCCAGGCGTTCGCAGTGCAGCTGGAATGCCGCGTTGTTGACCAGGATGTCGATCCCGCCGAATGCCTTGGCGACCTGCTTGACTGCCTTGTTGCAGAATTTTGGATCGCGCACGTCGCCAGCGATCACCACGCAGCGCGCGCCCTCGGCTTCCACGT
This sequence comes from Stenotrophomonas sp. P5_A8, assembly GCF_056400545.1. Lineage (NCBI taxonomy): Bacteria > Pseudomonadati > Pseudomonadota > Gammaproteobacteria > Lysobacterales > Lysobacteraceae > Stenotrophomonas > Stenotrophomonas sp. P5_A8. The sequence continues at coordinate 3,424 of NZ_JBFULB010000053.1, forward strand.
GCTGGCGGGTGACCTTGGCATCGGCCGCTTCGTCCAGGTGCAGCACGGCCACGTCGGCGCCTTCGCGGGCGAACAGCACCGCTACGGCGCGGCCGATGCCCGAGTCGGCGCCGGTGATGATCGCGCGCTTGCCTTTCAGCTTGCCGCTGCCCCGGTAGTCGGGGGCCAGGAAGCGCGGCGCCAGCTGCAGTTCGTGCTCGTTGCCGGGCTTGGACACCTGCTGCGCCGGCATTGTTTCCGGTTGTTTGCGGGGACCGGCCTGGGTGGCCTTCTTCGTGGCCTTTTTCGCCGCTACCTTCTTCGCGGCCTGCTTGGCCACGCGCATGTCCTTGGCCTTCTCCTGGTCCTGCAGGCGACGCTGGCGCGCGGCCACGCGGGCGGCGCGCGGATCCTTGGCGGCGGCCTTGCGGGTGGCCGTCTTCACCACCGGCGTGCGTTCGGCCGACGGCTTGGCGGCCTTCTCGGCGGCGACGGGAGAGGTGCGGGTGCGGGTCTTGCGGGTGGCCATGCGAGGCTCCTTTGCGAAAGCGTTCAAGTGCACAGGCAGTGTGGACACCCACGCGACCACGCAAAGTGAGCGCGATGTAGGCGTGCCGTGCAGGCTTCATCCGCTGCATACGCGCGCAGCGGCACGCTGCAGTCCGGAAAACCTGCCGGAGTCACCCCATGTACCGCACCCTTGTCGCCGCCGCCGCCCTCGCCACCCTCTCTGCCTGCAGCAGCACCCCGGTGGCGCAGATCCAGCCCATTGACGGGGTGATCTCCGGCCAGTGCCATGTAGACAAGGTGCGCGGCGCGGTCGGGCTGGCCGCCTCGGCCGCCACCGTCGAGCGCGCCCGCGTGGACAGCGACAGCCTGCAGGTCAACGTGGTGCGCGGCCAGCGCGCCGAGAGCGGGCCGACCGCCAGCGGCGCGGCCAACGCCACGCCGGGTGCCGAAAGCGGCGGTGAACGCCTGACCATCGAAACCGGTGGCACCAACAACATCACCGCACTCTACTGCGGCTGATCGACCCGCTCAGGCCGCCCGCGCGCGCTTGACCGTGCGTCGTGCGGCCTTGAGCACCTTCAACGTGGCCTGCTCCCATTGCCGCTCGCCGCGCAGCCCTGCCAGCGCCTTCAGCGAGCCGGCGCGCCAGCCATCGAACACGCACGGATCGATGTAGGACTTTCTGCACACCGACGGCGTGTTGCCCAGCAGGGTCGCCACCTCGCACACCACCTGCTTCTGCAACGCCGCCAGCGCACGTTCGCTGGAGGGTTCGGGCAGCTCGGTGACGGCCAACTGGCGGATGGCTTCCAGCGTCCCGCCCCAGGTGCGGAAGTCCTTGGCACTGAAATCCTCGCCCATCGCGTCGTGCAGGTAGTCGTTGACCATGCTCGAATCCACCGGCTGCACCGCACCCTCATCATCGCGGTACTGGAACAGCGCCTGCCCGGGCAGCTGCTGGCAACCGCGGATCAGCGTCACCAGGCGGCGATCATCCACGTCCACCTCATGCGCCTGTCCGGATTTGCCGCGGAAGCGCATCTGCGCACGCCCGCCCTTGACAAGTGCCAGGTGGCGATTGCGCAGCGTGGTCAATCCGTAGGACCGGTTGTCGCGGGCGTATACCTCATTGCCCACGCGCACCAGCGTCTGCGCCAGCAGCGCAATCACGATGGCCAGCACCTTGTCGCGCGGGAAGCCGGTCAGCTTGAGGTCGCGCCGCAAGCGGCGGCGCAGCCCGGGCAGTGCCGTGCCGAAGGCGATGATGCGGTCGAACTTGCCATCGCCGCGTACCCGCGCCCAGTCCGCGTGGTAGCGGTATTGCTTGCGCCCGCGTGCGTCGCGGCCGGTGGCCTGCAGGTGGCCGTTGGGCAGCGCGCAGATCCATACATCGGTGTAGGCCGGCGGGATCGCCAGCGCGCGGATCCGCGCCAGCGTGGCCGCATCGCGCACCGCCGCGCCATCGGCATCGCGGTAGCTAAAGCCCTTGCCGGCGCGACGCCGCTGCAGGCCGGGCATTTCGTCGCTGACATAGCGCAGGCCGGCCTCGCGGGCGGCGGCGGCTTCGGGGGTGACACTACGGCTGGGGCTCATCGGCGTGCGCGGCAGAAAGGGTCTGCAGTGTTACCCGGTGGCGGTGTGAGGTCGCGTCAATAACGCAACACGAACACCTCACGCCGCGCTTGGCGATATCCTCGGGGTTTCCCTGGTTCCATGTCCGGAGTCTCGATGCCGTCCTTGTCGTTCCGCCGCCTGCGGCGTTCCCTTGGCCTTCTGGCCGTAGTCCCCACCCTGCTGGCACTGGCCGCCTGCCAGGCACCGCCCATGGACGAGCAGGAAGCGGTGGCCACCCATGCGCAGAAAGCGGCCGAAGCCGCCGCTGCCCCGACCGATGAAGCGGGCAAGGCGCTGGAAGCGCCGCCGGTCGGCAATTGCGATGCCACCCAGGTGCAGAGCCTGGTCGGCCAGGCCTATTCCGACGATGTCGGCAGCCAGGCCCAGCAGGATGCCAGCGCCAAGCAGCTGCGCGTACTCAAGCCCAACGACGTCACCACGATGGAGTTCGTCGGCGAACGCCTGAACATCGAAGTGGACGAGAAGGGTGTGATCAGCGGGCTGCGCTGCGGCTGAACAGGGAGCGCCTGGAAGCCACTTCCAGGCGGCTTTTGCAGGGGTTTGGTTGCGCCTGCAACCGTGTATTGCGGCGTTGCAACAACTGTGATCTAGTCGAGTCATCCGGTGCCTCCAGATGCGCTCAACGGATTGAGCGGGGACGAGTGTCGCCGCTCACCCGACTTTGAGGCAGAGATGGCCCCCCGCAACCGCCAAGGGCTTTACGACCCGCAAGATGAGCGCGACGCCTGTGGTTTCGGCATGGTCGCCCAGCTCGATGACCAGCCGTCCCGACTGCTGGTGGATACCGCCATTGCCGCGCTGTCGCGCATGACCCACCGCGGTGGCGTCGCCGCCGACGGCGTCACCGGTGACGGCTGCGGCCTGTTGCTGCGCCGCCCCGACGTCTTCCTCAAGGCCCTGGCTGCCGAAGCCGGCCTCACCCTCGGCGCACGCTTCGCCGCCGGCGTGGTGTTCCTGCCGCATGACGAAGCCGCCGCGCAGGCCTGCCGCGACATCCTGGAACAGCAGCTGCGCGATGCCGGCTGTCGCCCGGTCGGTTGGCGCCCCGTGCCGACCGACCCGAGCGTGTGTGGCCAGCTGGCGCGCGACACCCTGCCGCGCATCGAGCAGGTGTTCGTCGATGCCGGTGCCGAGCAGGACGAGGCCGCGTTCACCCTGGCGCTGTTCCTGGCCCGGCGTCGCAGCGAACAGCAACTGCGCGACCATGCCGATTACTACGTCACCACGCTCAGCCCGAATGCCATCAGCTACAAGGGCATGGTGCTGCCGGACAAGCTGAGCCGCTTCTACGTGGACCTGCAGCGCAACGACCTGGCCTCCAGCGCCATCGTGTTCCACCAGCGCTTCTCCACCAACACCCTGCCGCGCTGGCCGCTGGCCCACCCGTTCCGGATGCTCGCCCACAACGGCGAGATCAACACCATCGAGGGCAACCGCCGCTGGGCGCAGGCGCGCAGCAAGGTGTGGAAGACCCCGCGCTTTGACATCGGCGAGTTCAACCCGGTCATCTCCATGCACGGCTCGGACTCGCAGAGCCTGGACAACATGCTTGAACTGATGGTCAGCGCCGGCATGGAGCTGATCCAGGCGCTGCGCATCCTGGTGCCACCGGCCACGCAGTCGCTGGAGTTCAAGGACCCCGACCTGGCCGCGTTCTACGAGTTCTACGGCCTTAACAGCGAGCCGTGGGACGGCCCGGCCGGCATCGTCGCCTGCGACGGGCGCTATGCCGCCTGCACGCTGGACCGCAACGGCCTGCGCCCGGCGCGTTGGATGCTCACCTCCGACCGCCACTTCCTGGTTGCCTCCGAAGCCGGCGTGTGGGAAGTCCCGGCCGAGCGCGTGGTACGCAAGGGCAAGCTCGGCCCGGGCGAGATGATGGCCATCGACCTCAAGCGTGGCGACCTGCTCGACTCGGACGCCATCGACCGCATCAACCGTGGCCGCGCCCCGTACAAGCAATGGCTGCAGCAGGGCGTGACCTACCTGCAGACCGAGCTGATCGATCCGTCGCTGGTCGAAGAACCCTTCGACGAGCGCACCCTGCGCAGCTACCACAAGCTGTTCCAGCTCAGCAGCGAGGAAGTGGAACAGATCCTGCGCCCGCTGGCCGAGACCGAGCAGGAGGCCACCGGCTCGATGGGCGATGACACGCCGATGGCGGTGTTGAGCCAGCACAGCCGCCCGCTCTACGACTACTTCCGCCAGGCATTCGCGCAGGTCACCAACCCGCCGATCGATCCGCTGCGCGAAGACTGTGTCATGTCGCTGTCCACCCAGCTCGGCAAGGAGACCAACATCTTCCACGCCGGTGCGGAGACGGTGAACCACGTCATCCTCAATTCGCCGGTGCTCAGCCAGCGCAAGCTGCGCCAGCTGATCAAGATGGAGCAGTACGTCGAGAAGAATCGCCTCATCGACCTCTCCTACAGCCTGGACGAAGGCCTGAAGGCCGGCATCGAGCGCATCTGCGCCGAGGCCGAGGCCGCCGCGCGCGAGGGCATCGTGATGCTGCTGCTGAGCGACCGTTATCCGGTCGCCGATCGGCCGATGGTGCATGCACTGCTGGCCACCAGCGCGGTGCACCACCACCTGTCCAACGCCGGGCTGCGCTGCGACATCAACCTGATCCTGGAAACCGGCACCGCGCGCGACGCGCACCACATGGCCTGCCTGCTCGGCTTCGGTGCCACCGCGGTGTACCCGTACCTGGCCTACCAGACCCTGTTCGACCTGGGCCGGCGCGGCATCCTGCAGCTGAGCAAGGGCGGCGAGCAGTCGCAGATCGGCCGCCGCTACCGCAAGGGCATCTACAAGGGCCTGTCCAAGATCATCTCCAAGATGGGCATCTGCACCGTGGCCAGTTACCGCGGCGCGCAGCTGTTCGAGATCGTCGGCCTCGATGACGAGGTGGTCGACCTGTGCTTCCCGGACACCGCCTCGCGCGTGGCCGGCGTCGGCTTTGCGCGCCTGGACGACGAAGCCCGCGAACTCACCGTGCGTGCCTGGAACGACCTGCTGCGCCCGGACGTGGGCGGCGTGCTCAAGTACGTGCACGGCGGCGAATACCACATGTACAACCCGGACGTGGTCATGACCCTGCAGCGCGCCGCGCGCAGCGGCGATGCCGCCGACTGGCAGCGGTACTGCGATGCCGTGCACGGCCGCCCGGTATCGGCACTGCGCGACCTGCTGCAGCTCAAGGCCGCGCCCGTCCCGACCCCGCTGGAAGAAGTGGCCCCGGCTGAAGACCTGTTCCGCCGCTTCGACACCGCCGCGATCAGCCTGGGTGCGTTGTCGCCCGAGGCGCATGAAGCGCTGGCGATCGCGATGAACCGCCTCGGCGGGCGCAGCAACTCCGGCGAAGGCGGCGAAGACCCGGTGCGCTACGGCACCGAGAAGCGCAGCAAGATCAAGCAGGTGGCGTCCGGTCGTTTCGGCGTCACCGCCGAGTACCTGGTCAACGCCGAAGTGCTGCAGATCAAGGTCGCCCAGGGCGCCAAGCCCGGCGAAGGCGGCCAGCTGCCCGGCCACAAGGTCAACGAACTGATCGCGCGGCTGCGTTACGCCAAGCCGGGCATTGGCCTGATCTCACCGCCGCCGCACCACGACATCTACTCCATCGAAGACCTGGCCCAGCTGATCTACGACCTCAAGCAGGTCAATCCGACCGCGCTGGTGTCGGTGAAGCTGGTCAGCCATGCCGGTGTCGGCACCATCGCCGCGGGCGTGGTCAAGGCCGGCGCCGATCTGATCACCGTGTCCGGCCATGACGGCGGCACCGGGGCCAGCCCGGTCAGCTCGATCCGCTATGCCGGCGTGCCGTGGGAACTGGGCGTGGCCGAGTCGCACCAGGCGCTGGTGGCCAACGATCTGCGCGGGCGCACGCTGCTGCAGACCGACGGCGGCCTGAAGACCGGGCTGGATGTGATCAAGGCCGCGCTGCTCGGCGCGGACAGTTTCGGCTTCGGCACCGCGCCGATGATCGTGCTGGGCTGCAAGTACCTGCGCATCTGCCACCTCAACAATTGCGCCACCGGCGTGGCCACCCAGGACGAGCGCCTGCGCGCGCAGTACTTCACCGGCCTGCCCGAGCGCGTGGAGAACTTCTTCCGCCTGCTGGCCGAGGAAGTGCGCGGCTGGTTGTCCTACCTGGGCGTGCGCTCGCTGGACGAGATCATCGGCCGCACCGACCTGCTGCAGCAGTTGGACGTGTCGCCGCGCCCGGGGGTCAAGGTGGATCTGTCGCGCCTGCTGCACCCGGCCGACTACGCGGGCAGCCACTGCGCCGCGCAGCGCCTGTATGAATCGCCGGACAGCCTGGCCACGCAGATGGACGGCCTGCTGGCCCCGGCCATCGCCGGCAAGCTCGGCGGCGAACACCGCTTCCTGATCCACAACACCGACCGCTCGATCGGCACCCGCCTCTCCGGCGAGATCGCACGCACGCACGGCAACCAGGGCATGAGCGATGCGCCGCTGACCCTGCGCTTCCGCGGCACCGCCGGGCAGAGCTTCGGCGCGTTCAACGTCGGCGGCCTGCAGCTGGAGGTTGAAGGCGAGGCCAACGATTACGTCGGCAAGGGCATGGCCGGCGGCCGCCTGGTGGTACGACCGCCGCGCGGCGCGCGCTTTGAGGCACGCAACACCGCGATCATCGGCAACACCTGCCTGTACGGCGCCACCGGTGGCGAGCTGTTCGCCGCGGGCCGGGCCGGCGAGCGCTTCGGCGTGCGCAACTCCGGCGCGCTGGCGGTGATCGAAGGCGCCGGCGACCACTGCTGCGAGTACATGACCGATGGCATCGTGCTGGTGCTGGGCAAGGTCGGGGTGAACTTCGGCGCCGGCTTCACCGGCGGGCTGGCCTACGTGCTGGATATCGACCGCGACTTCGTGGACCGCTACAACCACGAGCTGATCGACATCCACCGCATCTCGGCCGAAGGCTTCGAGAACCATCGCCAGCACCTGCACACGCTGATCAGCCGCCACCGCGAACTGACCGGCAGCATCTGGGCGCAGCAGATCCTCGACGAATTCCGCGACTACGTCGGCAAGTTCTGGCTGGTCAAACCCAAGGCGGCCAGCATCGAATCGTTGACCGACTCACTGCGCCGCGCTGCCTGACCGTCCACGTAGTGCCGGCCGCTGGCCGGCAACCCAAAAATCGTAGCGCCGGGCTCTGCCCGGCGACCGAACAACGCAGGGCCCACCCATGAGCCGCAAGCAAGCCTTCCAGTTCCTCGACCTGCCCCGGACCATGCCGCAGCGCATCCCGGTCGAACTGCGCACCTCCGGCGACTGGGGYGAGCTGTACGGCAAGTTCGGCAAGGAAGACGCGCAGTACCAGGCCGGGCGCTGCCTGGACTGCGGCAACCCCTACTGCAGCTGGAAGTGCCCGGTGCACAACGCCATCCCGCAGTGGCTGCAGCTGGTGCAGGAAAACCGCATCCACGAGGCGGCCACGCTGTGCCACTCGACCAACCCCCTGCCCGAAGTCTGCGGCCGGGTATGCCCGCAGGACCGCCTGTGCGAAGGCAGCTGCACGCTGGAAGAATTCGGCGCGGTCACCATCGGTGCGGTCGAGAAGTACATCGTGGACACCGCGCTGGCCACCGGCTGGCGCCCGGACATGACGGCCGTGGAGCCCACCGGCAAGCGCGTGGCGGTGATCGGCGCCGGCCCGGCCGGACTGGCCTGTGCCGATCGTCTGGCGCATGCCGGGATCCAGGCGGTGGTGTATGACCGCTACGAACAGATCGGCGGGCTGCTGCAGTTCGGCATCCCCAGCTTCAAGCTGGACAAATCGGTGATCAGCCGCCGCCGCAACGTGCTCGAGGGCATGGGCGTGCAGTTCCGCCTCGGCGTGGAGATCGGCCGCGATGTCAGCGTGGACGAACTGCTGGCCGAGTACGACGCGGTGTTCGTGGGCACCGGTGCCTACCGCTATACCGACGGCGGTCTGCTCGGCCAGGATCTCAAGGGCGTGCTGCCGGCGCTGCCATTCCTGGTGCAGAACAGTCGCATCGTCAGCGGCAGCGACGCGCATGGTCGCCCTATCGCCGGCTGGGAAGACCAGATCGCCCTGCCCGACCTGGACGGCAAGCGCGTGGTGGTGCTCGGCGGTGGCGACACCGGCATGGACTGCGTCCGCAGCGCCGTGCGGCTGGGCGCAGCCAAGGTGACCTGCGCCTATCGCCGCGATGAGGCCAACATGCCCGGCTCGGCGCGCGAGGTAGCCAATGCCCGCGAAGAAGGCGTGCGCTTCCTGTTCAATCGCCAGCCGCTGTCGATCGAAGCCGGCGCCGATGACGAAGTGATCGGGGTGATGGTGGTGGAAACCCAGCTCGGCGCGCCCGACGCGCAGGGGCGTCGCAACGCGGTGCCGATCGAAGGCAGCGAATCGCTGCTGGAAGCGGACGTGGTGATCATCGCGTTCGGCTTCTCGCCCAGTACCCCCGCCTGGCTGACCGCGCAGGGCGTGGAAGGCGGACACAACGGCCGCATCATCGCCGGTGGCAAGGACCGGCTGCCGTTCCAGACCGCGCATCCGCGCCTGTTCGCCGGTGGCGATGCCGTGCGCGGTGCCGACCTGGTGGTGACGGCGGTGGCCGAAGGCCGCGATGCGGCCGGCAGCATCGTGCAGTTGTTGTCGGTGTAACGCGGCGGGCGTGCCGGGGCCGCGCTGCGCGCGGTTGCCGGGCGTGGGCCGGCATTACCGGCTTCGTTGTGGTTGGTGGTGGTTGCCGGGCATGGTCTGGCACTACCGCTTCGTTGGGGTTGGTCGCGTTGCCGGGCATGGCCCGGCACTACCSGYTTCGTTGKGGTTGRTCGTGGTTGCCGGGYATGGCCCGGCAYTACCSGCTTCGTTGSGRTTGGTCGTGGTTGCCGGGCATGGCCCGGCACTACCCGCTTCGTTGGGGTTGGTCGTGGTTGCCGGGCTTGGCCCGGCACTACCCGCTTCGTTGTGGTTGATCGCGTTGCCGGGCGGGCCCGGCACTACCGGGGCGGCGGGTAGAGCCGGGCCATGCCCGGCTGCTTTTCAGGCCGCGTTCGACAGCGGCGCGGCCGCGCGTACGCCGGCGCGCTCGATTTCCAATGCCAGCAGCAGCTGGATTTCATCGAGCTGGTCGCGGATGCGCTCGTTGCTGGCACCATCGGCATGTTCCTTGCCGATATGCGCGTCCAGCATGCGCGCCAGGCCGGCCAGCAGCACGTCCGCATCGCCGGCGGCGGCATGCCGCAACAACCGGCCGAGCGCGCGGATGCGGGCGCTGCGGTCATCTGCCGAGGACAGGGCTGACAGGGAGTGAGCGGAATTGGAGGGGGTCATGGCAGGACGTCCTGATTGACTGACAGTACCCACTGTCGGTTATGGCCCACCCACGAACCATGCAACTAATACGAAAACGTGTGAAGGCCGGTGACGGTGGTCGCGCTTTCACACGGCAGGAAGCGACATAGAATGCGGTTTTCCCGTCCCGGACACTTCCCATGCGCATCGGCCTGGCCGCCAACCGCCTGCACCACCATGACAAGCACGCCGCGCTGTTCCGCTGGCTGCGCGCCTGCGACGGCGGGCTGCGCGAGCTGGGGGTGGAACTGCACGCGGTCGGGCGCACCTTCGATGCGATCCGGCGGCTGGGCTTCCTGCCCGACTTCGCGCCGCTGCAGCGCTACCCGAACGGGCGCGAGGGCGGGCTGATGAAACTGGTCGCCGAAGTGGTCGGGATGGGCGCGCCGGAACGCACCCTGGACGGGGCGATCTACCTGATGGACCCGGTCGACCCGTCCTCGGTGTTCCCCGAGGCCACCGCGCTCAAGCGCCAGTGCGTGATCCACGGCAAGCCGTTCATCTCCACCGTGGCCACCGCGCGCGACTGGGTGGAAGTGGAGCGTGTGCACGCCGGGCTGGTCGCCGATCCGGGCGCGGACGACCTGCACGCGTTCGAGCGCCAGACCCTGGCGCTGATCGCCCACGATGCGATGAAGCCGGCCATGCTGGCCTTCGCCGATGCGCATTTCGATCTGTTGTCCCGGTTCCACCACCGGGTCGGCACGGGCACCACCGGCCAGCGCCTCAACGAACTGGCCTGGAGCCGCGGCTGGCCGCAGGACCAGGCGTGGGTGGCGCGCTACCAGAGCGGCCCGATGGGCGGCGATGCGCAGATCGCCGACCGCGTGCTGGAAGGCCACTGCCAGCGCGCGATCTTCTTCGAGGACCCGCACGTGGCACGCCAGCATGAAGCGGACATCCAGCTGCTCGAACGGGCGGTCACCACCGTCACCGACCAGGCCGTGTGCATCACCGCCCCGCGCGTGGCCGAGCGCTGGGCGCAGGCCGCCACCGCGCGGATGGATCGCTGACGGGTCCGACGCGGACGGTATCCACGCATGCCGTGGCCCTCCCCAGCGGAAACATCACCTGAGCACCGGGCAAGACCCGTAAGACGCGTAGCGCCACGCCATGCGTGGATACCGCGCGCCAGCGCGGTACATGCCGCCGCAACCGGATCGTCGACCCGTTGGCCTATCGACCGACGTTGACCCTGACCGACGCGCTGCATCAGGCGTCCAGGACGCCCGGATGACAGGCAGCCACGCATGGCGTGGCGCTACCCCGCCGGAGTGAGCATCTGCCGCAGCATCGCTTTCAGGCGCCGGCCTTCGAGCTGGAAGTAATCCCGCTCGGCATGCCAGTTCGGGAACCGCTGCTCGACTTCGGCCCAGAACGCCGGTGAGTGATTGGCCTGGATCAGATGGCAGAGCTCGTGCACCAGCACGTACTCGAACGCCGACGGCCGCCCCAGCACCAGCGCCAGGTCCAGCGCCATGCTGCCGTCCGGGGCCAGCGAGCCCCACTGCGATGACATCACCTTCAGCCGCAACCGGGCCGGTGCGCGCGGCAGGCCGGGCAGGTAGCGCGGCAGCCACTGGCCGACATCGGCGCGGGTCTGCGCTTCGTAGAATTCGCGCAGCGCGCGGCGCAAGGTGGCGTCGGTGCCGCGCGCGGGCCAATGCAGGCACGCGCCGGCATCGTCCAGCGCCATGTGCGCGTAGCGACCGCTCTCCCAGCGCAACGGCAACAGTTCACCGCGCAGCGGCAGCAGCCCCGGTTCGCCGATCACCAGCGGCGGCGGCAGGTTCTGCGCCTGGTAACTGCGCAGCTGGGTCGACAGCCAATCGCGGTGCTGTTCCAGGAAACGCTCGCCCATCACCAGGCTGGCGCGCGGCGGCAGGGTCAGGCGGACGCCGCGCTCGTCGACGCTGAGCTTGATCCGGCGCGCCCGCGGATCACGCACGCGCAGCACATCGATCTCGGCATCCTCCAGGCGCAGTCGTACCGTATCGCGCTGCACGGTGGGGGCAGCCGGCGAAATGAGGCGGCGGAGGAATCCAGACATGGGTACAGCATAGCGCCGGCGGTGACCGGCGCATGACTGCGCGCTGTTCAGCCGATCCCGGGCGGCGCGCGCTCCCGCGCGCCGCCCGGAACGGTAGGGGCGTCAGTCGGCCTTGCTGAGCTTGAAGGCCGCTTCCAGCAGCAGGAACAGGCGGCGCACTTCACCGCTCTGCAGGGCGAAGCGGGCGTCCAGTTCAGCGCGGCGGCCGTCATCGTCGGCGTGTTCGAGCTGGTCGAGCGCACCATCCAGGAACTTCAGCTTGCGCACGATCAGGTCATCACCGAGCACGAAGGACAGGTTGTCCTCGAACACCAGTGCCAGCTTGGTCACCTGCTTGCCGGCGTCCAGGTGCTTGTCGATCTCGTCGCAGCGCAGTTCCTGGTGCTGGCACTTGACCACCGCCCCGCCCTCGGCCGGGTCCTTCATCTCGCACTCTTCGCCCAGGCTCAGCCCGGTCGGGAGTTCCTCACCGGCGATCCAGCCGGTGAGGATCGAGCGCGGCGCCACTTCGGCGTTGAGCGGCATCGCCGGGAAGCTGCCGAGCAGGCCGCGGATGTCGGACATGACGTTCTCGCCGGTCTTGCGGCTGGAACTGTCCACCGCCACGTAGCCGTGGGTGAGGTCGATCAACGCATCGGTACGCGAGCTCTTCACGAACGCGCGCGGCATCAGTTCGTGCAGCAGGTCGTCCTTGAGCCGCTTGCGCTCGCGGCCGCCGGGCTTGCGTCCTTCCTTCTCTTCGATCTCCTCCAGCTTGCGCGCCAGCAGATCGTTGACCACCGCGCCCGGCAGGATCTTGTCCTCACCGCCAACGGTCAGCCACAGCGCATCGCCGATGCGGTGCGAGAACACGGTCTTTTCCTCGCGGCCGAACGGCGAGATGAAGCCACGGGAATTCATTTCGAGCGGGCCGACCGGCTTGAGCAGCACCTGCGGCAGCAGCGTATCTACCTCGGAGAAATCGGTGGCGGTCGGGAAGCGGAACAGCGTCAGGTTGCGAAAGAACATGGAAGTCCGGATAGGTCGTGAAAGGAAGGCGGGGCGAGGCTCGGCTCAGGACAGCCCGGGTGCGCCGCCGGCGTCGGGGGTGGCGTCGGTCCAGGCCGACGGCGTGGGCGGCGCGGCGGCAATGCCGTCGCGTCCCAGCGCCATGAAATCGAACAGGCTCGGATCGGCCAGCTGCGAAGGCTGGATGTTGCCCAGCGCGCGCGCGATCTGATCGATGCGGCCGGGGTGCTGCTGTTCCCACTGCTGCAGCATCTGCCCGACCTGGCGGCGTTGCAGGTTGTCCTGGCTGCCGCACAGGTTGCACGGGATGATCGGAAACGCGCGTGCCTGCGCATAGGCGCGGATATCGTCTTCGGCCACGTAGGCCAGCGGACGGATCACCACGTGCTGGCCGTCATCGCTGCGCAGCTTGGGCGGCATCGCCGACAGCTTGGCATGGTGGAACAGGTTGAGGAAGAACGTGGCCACGCTGTCATCGCGGTGGTGGCCCAACGCGATCTTGCTGAAGCCATTCTCCGCCGCATGGCGGTACAGCGCGCCGCGGCGCAGGCGCGAGCATAGCGAACACATCGTGCGGCCTTCGGGAATCACCCGGCTCACCACCGAATAGGTGTCCTGCTCGATGACCTGGTAGGCCACCCCGATCGATTCGAGGTACGCCGGCAGTACGTGCGCGGGGAAGTCCGGCTGCTTCTGGTCCAGGTTGACCGCGACCAGCTCGAAGCGCACCGGCGCCTTTTTCTGCAGCTGCAGCAGCACGTCCAGCAGGGTGTAGCTGTCCTTGCCGCCGGACAGGCACACCATCACCTTGTCGCCGTCGGCGATCATGCCGAAATCGCCGATGGCCTGGCCGACCTGGCGGCGCAGGCGCCGCGCCAGCTTGTCCTGCACGGCGTCGAGCGCGCGCGGATCGCGGGCGCGCGGGACGGGATCGGGCAGGGCGAAGACGGCGCTCATGGGGGGTCATTCTACCGGCTCGCGCCGACCGTCACGGCCACCGGGAAGTGACTGCGTTCACCCCCACGGCTCACCGTGGATGTGTATGCTCGAGACTGTGGATACCATGACACTCGCCGACATCAGCGCCCGCCTTGCCCACCTCCGGCAGGAGCACCGCGCGCTCGATGACCAGATCCAGCGCATGGCCGCCAACGGCGAGGACGAGCTGGAATTCAAGCGTCTGAAACGACGCAAGCTGCAGTTGAAGGACTGCATCGCCAAGCTGGAAGACATGCTGATCCCCGACGAACCGGCGTAGAGCCGACCGTTGGTCGGCTGCCGTYCGWCCCGTTCCCCGCCGATGTTCCGGASGGTAGAGCCGACCGTTGGTCAGCTGCCGTCCTTCCCGTTCCCCGCCGAAGTTCCGGAGGGTAGAGCCGACCGTTGGTCGGCTGCCGT
>NZ_JBFULB010000054.1:0-17222 GCF_056400545.1 Stenotrophomonas sp. P5_A8
TCCTTGGGCATGCCATCGCCGGAGTCGGCGATACGGTCAGCGTGCGTCGCATCGCCACGCCCGAGGTGCGCATCGTGGCGATCCGTGGCACCCCGTTCGCGCTGCCGCTCAACGCCGCCGACAACACGGCCGGTGCGGCACTGATCGCGCTGCGCGAGGCGCTGGCGCTGCCGTTCGGCTTCGAGGTGGAGATCGACAAGGGCATCGCGCTCGGCTCGGGCATGGGCGGCTCGGCGGCATCGTGCGTGGCCGCGCTGGTGGCGGCCAACGCGCTGCTGGACGCCCCGTTGTCGCGGCAGGCGCTGTATCCGTTCGCGCTGACCGGCGAGGCGGTGGCCAGTGGCGGCCGGCATGGCGACAACGTCGGGCCGATGCTGCTCGGGGGGCTTGTGCTGAGCACGGCCGAGCGGCTGGTACCGATTCCCGTGCCGGACGCCTGGCACAGCCTGCTGGTACATCCCGATGCGGTGCTGGAAACCCGCCGTGCACGCGCCGCGCTGCAGGGCAGTTATGCGCTGGGCGAGTTCGTGCAGCAGAGCGCCAACCTGGCGCTGGTACTGAGCGGATGCTTCAACGCCGATGCATCGCTGGTCCGCGCCGGGCTGCGCGATGTGCTGGTCGAGCCGCGCCGTGCCGGGCTGATTGCCGGCTTCCCTGCAGCACGTGATGCCGCGCTGGCTGCCGGTGCGATGGGTGCCAGCATTTCCGGTGCCGGCCCCAGCGTATTTGCCTGGTTCGAGCATCGCGACGCGGCGCTGGCCGCACAGGCGGCGGTGCAGCAGGCCTTCGCCGAGGCCGGTTTCGACAGCCAGGGCTGGGTGTCGCCGTTGAACGCCCCCGGCGCGCAGTTGCTGTGAGCCGCGTGTTTCCCCTTTTTCTCCAGGACCGCCGATGAACTTTGTCTCCACCCGCCACAACGCGCCTGTCGCGACCCTGAGCCAAGCCATCGCCGCCGGGCTTGCCCCGGATGGCGGACTTTACGTGCCAGCGCAGCGACCACAGGCGCAGGCATGGCGCGCGCATGGCACGCTGGCGCAGGATGCCGCAGCGGTGCTCGCCGCCTATTTCGAGGGCGACCGGTTGGCCCCGCAGCTGGACCGGCTGTGCGCGCAGGCATTCGATTTTCCCGCGCCGCTGCGCCCGCTGAGTACGCCGGGCGATCATGTGCTGGAGCTGTTCCATGGCCCCACCGCCGCGTTCAAGGATTTCGGTGCGCGCTTCCTTGCCGCCAGCCTGGCCCAGCTACAGCAGGAGCGCGCGCAGCCGCTGACGATCGTGGTCGCCACCTCCGGCGATACCGGTGCGGCGGTGGCGGCTGCCTTCCACCGTCAGCCGGGCATCCGCGTGGTGGTGCTGTATCCCGACGGGCGCGTGTCACCCCGGCAGGCTCACCAGTTGGGCTGTTTCGGCGACAACATCCACACCCTGCGCGTGGCCGGCGCCTTCGATGACTGCCAGGCGATGGTCAAGCAGGCCTTGGGCGATCGCACCTTGCAGGCGCAGGTGCCGCTGAGTTCGGCCAACAGCATCAGCCTGGGCCGTTGGCTGCCGCAGATGAGCTACTACGCGCATGCAGCGCTGCAGCATCACGTGGCCACCGGGCAGGTGCTCAATCTGGTGGTGCCGACCGGCAACCTGGGCAATGCGATGGCGGCGGTGCTGGCGCGGTCGATGGGGCTGCCGCTGGGGCGGATCGCGCTGGCGACCAATGCCAACGACGTGCTGCCACGGTTCTTCCATGGCGGCCCCTACCAGCCGGCCACCAGCGTGGCGACCGTGGCCAACGCGATGGACGTGGGTGCACCGAGCAACTTCGAACGGCTGCGCTGGTTGTACGCCGACGACGATGCCGCGCTGCGTGCCGATTTCCGTGTCGAGGCCGTCGACGATGCGGCGATCCGCGACCTCATCGCGCGGCGCTGGGCGCAGGCCGGCGAACTGTTCTGCCCGCATACCGCCACCGCCATGGTGCTGCTGGAGCAGCTGCGCAGCGAAGGCGTGCAGGGCGATTGGGCGGTGGCCGCCACCGCGCACCCGGCCAAGTTCGAATCGGTGGTGGAACCGCTGATCGGCCAGGCGCTGGACGTGCCCCCGGCGCTGGCCGACCTGCTCCAGCGCCCGGCACACGCCGAACCCTGTGCACCGGATTACCCAGCGCTGCGCGAGGTCCTCCTCAATCTACGGTAGTGCCGAGCCACGCTCGGCAGGCGGGCAGCCGCCCCTGGATCAACGGTAGTGCCGAGCCATGCTCGGCAGGCTCTCGCCCGAACCCCTCCACCCGCGCCACAACGCGGCCACCGCCTCACTCCGCGCCGGAAAGCCTCTGCAGTCCCGCTTCGTCAAGAATCTCCACGGTGTTCAGATGCGGCAGGGCGATCAGGCCCTGCTGGCGCAGCTTGGTGAACGTACGGCTCACCGTTTCCATGGTCAGGCCGAGGTGGTCGGCGATGTCGCCGCGCCCCATCGGCAGCGTCACCCGCAGACCGTCCGCGCCCAGCATGGCTTCGCGCGCGGCCAGCCGCAGCAGGAAATCGGCCAGCTTTTCGGCCGGCTGCAGGCGGGCCAGCGACAGCGCGGCATCCTGGGCGTCATCCAGCGCCTGGCACGCGCGCTGCAGCAGCTTGCGTTCCAGATGCGGAAAACGCTGCCGCAGGTCTTTCATCTGCGGCAGCGCGACGCGGCAGACACGGCTGTCGGCGATCGCTTCGATGTCGTAGCGGTGGCTGTCGCTGCCGGTCAGGCCCAGGTAGTCGCCCGGCAGCACGAAACCGCTGATCTGGCGGCGGCCGTCGGCAAGGGTGCGGACCAGGCGCAACGCGCCGGCAGTCAACGTATAGACATGTTGGCGTGCCTCACCGGCGCGGGCCAGCGTGGCGCCCAGCGGCAATGCCTGCGACACGGTTACCCGCTCCAACGCCTGCCCCTCGTCCGGGGACAGTGCCGAACACACCGCCAGGTGGCGCACCGAGCAGTGCAGGCAGTCGCGCAGCGGCGCGCAGCCCGGGCTGGCGGGATCTTCAACGGCGGAAAGCGCGGTACCGGAGTGGGGCCGGGTCATGTCGAACCAGGGAGCGGGGCCTGCTTATGATACGTCATGCGGCCGCAGGCCCGGGCCGGAGCGATGGATGCAGGCCCGCCGGTTCGGCTGCGGCTAGAATATGCACCTCGCTCATCCCCCCGATTCGCAGGAGTTCCGCAAGTGATCAAGCCCCGTACGCCGCCCGGCATCATGGAATTGCTGCCACGCGAGCAGATCGCGTTCCAGCGCATGCTGGACGTCATCCGCCGCAATTACGAGCGGTTCGGGTTCCTGCCGGTGGAGACCCCGGTGTTCGAGCTGTCCGACGTACTGCTGACCAAGTCCGGCGGCGAGACCGAGCGGCAGGTGTATTTCGTGCAGTCCACCGGTGCGCTGGCCAATGCCGCCGACGCGGGCGACAAGGCGTTGCCCGAGCTGGCCCTGCGCTTCGACCTGACCGTGCCGCTGGCCCGTTACGTGGCCGAACACGAACACGACCTGACCTTCCCGTTCCGCCGTTACCAGATGCAGCGCGTGTACCGCGGCGAGCGCGCCCAGCGTGGCCGTTTCCGCGAGTTCTACCAGTGCGACATCGATGTGATCGGCAAGGACACGCTGAGCACGCGGTACGACGCCGAGGTGCTGGCGGTGATCCACGCGGTGTTCGCCGAACTGCGCATCGGCGATTTCTCGGTGCAGTTGAACAACCGCAAGCTGCTGCGCGGCTTCTTCGAAAGCCTGGGCGTGGCCGACGGCGAACGTCAGCTGGCGGTGCTGCGTGAAGTGGACAAGCTGGACAAGCGCGGCGCCGATTACGTGCGCGAGACGCTGGTGGGCGAGGGCTTCGAGATTCCCGCCGAGCAGGTGGAGCGCATCCTGGCGTTCGTCGCGGTGCGTTCGAGCAGCCACGCCGACGCGCTGGCGCAGTTGGACGCGCTGCTGGCCGACCCGGCCGCCAGCGACACGCTGAAGGTGGGCGTGGCCGAGCTGCGTGAAGTGCTGGAGCTGGTCAAGGCGCTGGGCGTGCCGGAAACCGCGTACTGCCTGAATTTCTCCATCGCCCGTGGCCTGGATTACTACACCGGCACCGTTTATGAGACCACGTTGACCGACCACCCACAGATCGGCTCGATCTGCTCGGGCGGCCGTTACGAAGACCTGGCCAGCCATTACAGCAAGTCCAAGCTGCCGGGCGTGGGCATCTCCATCGGCCTGACCCGCCTGTTCTGGCAGCTGCGCGAGGCCGGTCTCATTGCCGGTATCGAAGACAGCAGCGTGCATGCGCTGGTCGCGCTGATGGACGACGTCAGCCTGCCGCAGTCGCTGGATATCGCCCGTCGCCTGCGCGTGGGCGGCATCAACGCCGAAGTGCAGATGGAGCCGAAGAAGATCGGCAAGCAGTTCCAGTACGCCGCCAAGGCGGGCATCCGCTTCGTGGTGCTGGCCGGTGAGGACGAGCTGGCGCGTGGCGTGGTGGCGGTGAAGGACCTGCTGCGCGAGCAGCAGTTCGAGGTGTCGCGCGACGAATTGGCCAGCACCCTGCAGGTGGAGCTGGAACAGGCCAAGGTCATGCCGTGAAGCGGGTAGTGGCAGGGGCGCTGTTGCTGCTCCTGCTCTGCGCCTGCCGGAGCGATCCGGCGCTGCACAGCGATCGGATCGCTCCGGGACATTACCGGTTGGTGGTTGATCGCTGTCATGTGATCGACCAGCGCCAGCTTGAGCAGGACCTGCGCACGTTGGCCGGCAAGCAGTGTCCAGACGGGGCAGGGGCGCTGGAGGCCGTGCAGCCGATCCCGAGCCGCCAGGGCACCCTGTTGGGGGAGTGCCTGCGCAGCGGGGCCTTGCGCGCCGAGGTGCGTTGCAAGGCGCGATAGCGTCTTGGGTTGCTTTGCTGGCGCCCGCCTGCCGCCCTCCCTTTTTGCTGTGCAGCCGACCATGGGTCGGCTCTACCACGACCGCCCCCCCGACGCCCGCGACCGCGGGCGTTTTTCGTTTTCAGCGACTGAACGGGCCCCACTGTGGGCCGTAGGGCGGTTTGACCCAGTGGCGGCACTTGCGCTAATGTAATAGCACGCTATTACATTGATACGATGAAACTACGTCCCGTACCCCGCGAGAAAGACGCCCAGGCCGATCTGGCCTCGCTGGCGCGTGCGTTTGCCGCGCTGTCCGACCCGGAGGCGGTTACTGCCTTCCTGCGCGACCTGTGCACCCCGGCCGAGCTGGAGGCGCTGTCCGACCGCTGGAAGGTGGTGCCGCTGCTGCAGCAGGGCGTGCCGTATCGCGAAATCCATGAATTGACCGGTGTGAGCGTGACCACCACCGGGCGCGTGGCGCGCTCGCTGGACCATGGCCACGGTGGCTATGCCGCCGCCATCGCCGTGAGCGCCGCGCCCACACCCCCCGAATCCGAGTAGAGAGCCGCCCCCATGAGTGCAACCCAGAACGCCCCGGCCCGTGACCGGCTGCGGATCGCCATCCAGAAAAGCGGGCGGCTGGCCGAGCCGGCGCGCAGCCTGCTCACCGCCTGCGGGCTGAGCTGGCGGCAGAGCCGCGACAAGCTGTTCTGCTACGGCGAATCGCTGCCGGTGGACCTGCTGCTGGTCCGCGATGACGACATCCCCGGGCTGATCGCCGATGGCGTGTGCGACTTCGGCATCGTCGGCCGCAACGAACTGGACGAGCAGGGCGCCGCGCGCCGTCGGCTCGGCCTGCCCGATGCCTACCAGGCGCTGCGCGGGCTCAACTTCGGCCAGTGCCGGCTGATGCTGGCGGTGCCCGAAGAGTGGGAATGGACCGGGGTGGAACAACTGGCCGGCAAGCGCATCGCCACCAGCTACCCGGCGATCCTGGCCGACTGGCTGGCCGCACGCGGCGTGGACGCGCAGGTGGTGGAACTGTCCGGGTCGGTGGAAATCGCGCCGCGACTGGGCACCGCCGACCTGATCTGCGACCTGGTGTCCAGCGGCGCGACCCTGGCCGCCAACCAGCTCAAGCCGGTGGAAACCCTGATCGAAAGCGAAGCGGTGCTGGCCGGTCCGGTGCGCACGCCCGATGACGCCCGYGCCGGGCTGATGGCGATGCTGCTGCGGCGCCTGGATGGCGTGGTGAAGGTGCAGGACAGCAAGCTGCTGATGTTCCGCGCCGCGCTGGACCGGGTGTCCGAGCTGACCCGGCTGCTGCCCGATGCCGACCCGCTGGTGCAGTTGCCCGATGACGGCGGCCACCTGCGTTTGCAGACGATGTGCCACGGCGCGTTGACCTGGCAGCGGTTGGAGGACCTGGAACGCGCCGGTGCGCAGGGGTTGATGGTGTTGAGCGTGGAGCGGTCGCTGGCATGAATCGTCTGACGTGGTCCCAATTGGATGCCGGCGCCCAGGCGCAGGCCTTGCAACGCCCGGTCCAGGCCGTGGCGGGGCGCACCCGTGAATCGGTCGCGGCGTTGATCGCGGCGGTGCGCGCGGGCGGCGATGCCGCGCTGCGCGAGATCACCCTGCGCTTCGACGGCGTGGCGCCGGAAAGCTTCGAAGTGAGCGAGGCGGAATTCGCCGTGGCCGAACAGGCGGTGTCTGCCGAACTGCGCCAGGCGATGACCGATGCCGCTGCGCGGATCCGCACCTTCCACCAGGCGGGCATGAGCCAGGGCTATGCGGTGGAGACCGCACCGGGCGTGCGCTGCGAGCGCGTCGTGCGTCCGATCGGTCGCGTCGGCCTGTATGTACCGGCCGGCAGCGCGCCGTTGCCGTCGACCGCGCTGATGCTCGGCGTGCCGGCACAGCTGGCCGGCTGCCGCGAAGTGGTGCTGTGCACGCCCCCGCGCAAGGACGGCAGCGCCGATCCGGCCGTGCTGGTGGCCGCGCGCCTGACCGGCGTGCACCGGGTGTTCAAGCTCGGCGGTGCGCAGGCGATCGCCGCGATGGCCTATGGCACCGACAGCGTGCCGGCCTGCGACAAGCTGTTCGGCCCGGGCAACAGTTTCGTGACCGAAGCCAAGCAGCAAGTGGCGCAGGACGGTGCCGCGGCGATTGACATGCCGGCCGGGCCGTCGGAAGTGCTGGTGATCGCCGATGCGGGTGCCAACCCGGCGTTCGTGGCCGCCGACCTGCTGTCGCAGGCCGAGCACGGCCCGGATTCGCAGGTGCTGCTGCTTACCGACGACGCGGCGATGCTCGACCGCGTGGCCGCCGAAGTGCAGGCGCAGTTGGCACGGCTGTCGCGTGCGGATATCGCCGCGCAGGCGTTGCAGGCCTCGCAGCTGATCCGGGTCGATTCGCTGGAACAGGCCTTCCAGATCAGCAATCGCTACGCGCCCGAACACCTGATCCTGGCCCTGCGTGAACCGCGTGCGTGGCTGGAGCAGGTCGAAGCGGCCGGCTCGGTGTTCCTGGGCGATTACACCCCCGAAGCACTTGGCGACTACTGCAGCGGCACCAACCACGTGCTGCCTACCGCCGGCGCCGCCCGCGCCTACAGCGGGGTGAGCGTGGCCAGCTTCCAGAACCTGATCAGCGTGCAGTCGGCCACCGCGCAGGGCATCGCCGCGATCGGTGGCTGCGCGCGCGTGCTGGCACGTGCCGAAGGCCTGGACGCACATGAAAACGCGGTGACCCTGCGCATGGAGGCCGCCGCATGAGCGCCTCGTCGTCGGTGATGTCGCTGGTGCGCCCGGACCTGCAGGCCTTTGCGGGTTATTCCTCGGCGCGCAGCAGTGCGCTGGTGGGCGATGTGTGGCTCAATGCCAACGAATCGGCCTGGGCTAACCCGGCCGACAGCGAAGGCCGCGCGCGCCGCTATCCGGACCCGCAGCCGGCTGCCTTGCGCGCCCGCCTGGCCGATCTTTATGGCWGCGCCCCGGATCAATTGTTGATGGGGCGCGGCAGCGATGAAGCGATCGACCTGCTGGTGCGCGCGCTGTGCGAACCGGGCCGGGATGCGGTGCTGGTGACGCCGCCGGTGTTCGGCATGTACGCGGTGTGCGCACGCCTGCAGAACGCACCGCTGCTGGAGGTGCCGCTGCGCGATGACGGCGACGCACTGAACGTCGATATCGACGCGGTGATCGCCGCCGCGCTGGCCGGCAACGCCAAGCTGGTATTCCTGTGTTCACCGTCCAATCCGGCCGGCAGCGCGATCGCGCTGGCGCAGATCGAGCAGGTGGCCCGTGCGCTGCAGGGCAGGGCGCTGGTGGTGGTGGATGAGGCCTATGCCGAGTACGCGGTGCTGCCGTCGGCGGTGTCGCTGCTGGCAACGTACGACAACCTCGCTGTGCTGCGTACCTTGTCCAAGGCGCACGCGCTGGCGGCGGCCCGGATCGGCAGCCTGATCGCCGCGCCGGCCCTGATCCAGCTGCTGCGCCGCTGCCAGGCCCCGTATCCGATCCCCGGCCCGTGCGCCGATCTGGCCCTGGCCGGGCTGAGCGAGAGCAACCTGCAGCTGACGGCGTCACGCGTGGAGCGGATCAAGCTGGAGCGCAACCGCCTGCAACAGGCGCTGGCGGTGCTGCCGGGGGTGCTGCGGGTCTATCCCTCGCAGGGCAACTACCTGCTGGTCCGCTTCGCCGATGCGCAGCAGGCCTTCGACGCGTTGCTCGATGCGGGCGTGGTGGTGCGCGACCAGCGCGCTGCGCCGCAGCTGCACGACGCGCTGCGCATCACCGTGGGCAGCACCCTGGAGAACGATCGCGTGCTCAGTGCGCTGTCGGTACGGAGGGTTGCCGCATGACGCCCATCCTGTTTGTCGACCGCGACGGCACGCTCATCGAGGAGCCGGCCGATTTCCAGATCGATGCGTACGAGAAGATCCGCTTCGTGCGCGACGTGATCCCGGCCATGCTCAAGCTGCGCGATGCCGGTTACCAGTTCGTGATCGTCAGCAACCAGGACGGCCTCGGCAGCGAAAGCTATCCGCAGGCCAGTTTCGAGGGTCCCAACGACCTGATGCTGCAGATCTTCGCCAGCCAGGGCATCGTCTTCCGTGACGTGCTCATCGACGGCACCTGGCCGCACGACAACGCACCGACCCGCAAGCCGGGCATCGGCATGATGCTGTCCTACCTGCAGGACCGCAGCATCGACTGGGCCCGCTCGGCGATGGTCGGTGACCGGCCTACCGACATCCAGTTCGCCGACAACATGAAGATCCGCGGCTTCCAGCTGCGCACCGGGCAGTTCGGCGGCGACTGGGACTGGAACGGCATCGCCCATGAACTGGCCGATGCGCCGCGCCGCGCCGTCGTGCAGCGCAATACCAAGGAAACGAAGATCCGCGTGGAGGTCGATCTGGACCGCACCGCCGAGCCGCAGACCCATACCGGACTGCCGTTCTTCGACCACATGCTGGAGCAGATCGGCAAGCACGGCGGGTTCGCGCTGAGCGTGCAGGCCGAGGGCGACCTGCACATCGACGAGCACCACACCATTGAAGACACCGGGCTGGCACTGGGCCAGGCGTTGCGTGAGGCACTGGGCGACAAGCGCGGGATCGGCCGCTACGGGTTCACCCTGCCGATGGACGAGACCCTGGCCAGCGCTGCGCTGGATTTCAGTGGGCGTCCCTATTTCGTGTTCGAGGGCGAGTTCAAGCGCGAGCGGGTGGGCGACATGCCCACCGAGCTGGTGCCGCACTTCTTCCGCTCGCTCTGCGATGCGGCCGGACTCAACCTGCACCTGAACGTGCGCGGCGACAACGACCACCACAAGGTCGAGGCCTGTTTCAAGGCGCTGGCGCGTGCGTTGCGCCAGGCGCTGCCGCGGCAGGGCACCGCCTTGCCGAGCACCAAGGGGGCGCTGTGAGCGAGGTCGCGCTGATCGATGCCGGTGGCGCGAATCTTGGCTCGGTGCGCTATGCGCTGGAGCGGCTGGGCGTGCAGGTGCGGCTGGTGCGGGATGCGAAGGGGCTGCGCGGGGTGTCGCGGGTGATCCTGCCCGGCGTGGGCGCGGCGCCGCATGGCATGGCGCGCCTGCATGCGCAGGACCTGGTGCAACCGCTGCGCGACCTGGAGGTGCCGCTGCTGGGCATCTGCCTGGGCATGCAGCTGCTGTTCGAGGGCTCCGAGGAAGGCCACGTGGAATGCCTGGGGTTGATGCCGGGAGTGGTGCGCCACCTGCATCCGGCCACCGGCATCCGCGTGCCGCACATGGGCTGGAACCGGCTGCTGCCGCTGCGCGAATCGGATCTGCTGGCGGGTGTGCCAGAGCGCGCCAGTGCGTACTTCGTGCACAGCTACGCCGCGCCGTTGGGTGAGCACACCGTGGCGGCCTGCGATCACGGCGGCCTGTTTGCCGCCGTGGTGCAGCGCGGCCGCCATAGCGGGGCCCAGTTCCATCCCGAACGGTCCGCCGCCACCGGCGCGCGGATCCTGCGCAATTTCATCGAGAACGAATCGACATGAGTTTCACCGTCTATCCCGCCCTGGACATCCGCGAAGGCCGCGTGGTGCGCCTGCTGCAGGGCGACTACGCGCAGCAGACCACCTATGGCGACGACCCGCTGCCGCGTGCGCAGGCCTTTGCCGACGCCGGCGCGGACTGGATGCACCTGGTCGATCTGGATGCCGCGCGGGCGGGTGGCTACACGCTTTCCCCGCTGCTGTCCTCGATCGCGCAGCAGACCCCGCTGAAGGTGCAGACCGGCGGTGGCGTGCGCTCGCGCGACGACGTCGCGCGCATCCTCGATGCCGGCGCGACCCGCGTAGTGGTCGGCTCGGTGTCGGTCCGCGAGCCGGAAACGGTGATCGGCTGGCTCGGTGAGTTCGGCCCGGAGCGGTTGACCATCGCACTGGACGCCCGCCAGGCCGACGACGGCCGCTGGCTGCTGCCGGTGCATGGTTGGACAGAAACCGCCGAGGACACGCTCGACGTGCTGGCCACGCGGTATGCCCAGGCCGGCATGCGGCACCTGCTGTGCACCGACATCGCCCGCGACGGGATGCTGTCCGGCCCCAACATCGGGCTGTACCAGCATCTGGCAGCGCTGCTCCCGGGCGTGGCCGTGCAGGCCTCCGGTGGCGTGCGCAGTGCCGCCGACGTGGCCGACGCCAAGGCGGTGGGTTGCGGTGGTGCCATTCTCGGCAAGGCCTTGCTGGAAGGCCGCATGACCCTGCAGGGAGCGCTGGCATGCTGAGCCGTCGGCTGATTCCCTGCCTGGACGTGCGCGACGGCCGCGTGGTCAAGGGCGTGCGCTTCCGCGATCACGTGGACATGGGCGACATCGCCGAACTGGCGCTGCGTTACCGCGACCAGGGCGCCGATGAGCTGGTGTTCTATGACATCGGCGCTAGCCCGGAAGGGCGCGCGGTGGACGTGGCGTGGATCGAGCGCATCGCGCGGCTGATCGACATTCCGTTCTGCGTGGCCGGCGGCATCAGCGATGTGGAGACCGCGCGCCGGGTGCTGTATGCCGGCGCCGACAAGATCTCGATCAACTCGCCGGCACTGGGTCGTCCGGCGTTGATCGAGGAACTGGCCGATGCCTTCGGCGTGCAATGCGTGGTGGTCGGCATCGACTCGGTGCGCGAGGCGGACGGGGAATGGCGGGTGCGCCGCTTCAGCGGCGATCCGGACAAGACCCAGGCGGTCCCCGTGCGTACGTTGGACTGGCTGGTGGAAGCGCAGCGCCGCGGTGCCGGTGAGATCGTGCTGAACTGCATGGACAGTGACGGCGTGCGCCGCGGTTACGATGTGGCCCAGCTGCGCCAGGCACGCGCGTTGTGCCAGGTGCCATTGATTGCTTCCGGTGGCGCCGGTGAGATGCAGCACTTCGCCGACGTGTTCGACCAGGCCGACGTTGATGGCGCGCTGGCCGCCAGTGTTTTCCACAGTGGCGCCATCGCCATTCCCGCGCTCAAGCAGTTCCTGCGCGCGCAGCAGAGCGAGGTTCGAGATGTCTATTGAAGTACTGCCCTCGCGCGAGGCCCTGGACGGGCTGGACTGGGCCAAGGGCGATGGCCTGCTGCCGGTCGTGGTGCAGGACGCCGATACCCTGGCGGTATTGATGCTGGGCTACGCCAACGCCGCATCGCTGGCGCAAACCCTGGCCACCGGGCACATGACCTTCTACAGCCGCAGCAAACAGCGGCTGTGGACCAAGGGCGAGTCCTCGGGCAACGTGCTGGCCGTGGTCGCCGTGCGCATCGATTGCGACCGCGACACCCTGCTGGTCAGCGCCCGCCCCGCCGGCCCGACCTGCCACACCGGCAGCGAAAGCTGCTTCGCGCAGGCACCGGGCAACTTCCTCGGCCGCCTGGATGCGCTGGTGTTGCAGCGCGAGCAGCAGCGCCCGGCCGGCAGCTACACCACCACGCTGTTCGAAGGCGGCACCCGCCGCATCGCCCAGAAGGTGGGCGAGGAGGGCGTGGAAACCGCGCTGGCGGGGGTGGTGCAGGACGACGCCGCGCTGCTCGGTGAATCGGCGGACCTGCTGTTCCACCTGATCGTGCTTTTGCGCGCGCGCGGGCTGTCGCTGGACGATGCGGTGCAGGTGCTGGCAACGCGGCACGCACGCTGAGCGCGACCGCGCGTGCCGTTTAACGTCGGTGAAACGCGGCACACGCGATGATGTGCCGCTTTACAATCACCCACCCCTGAACGGACTGTCCCGATGACCCGCACTGCTGCCTGGCTGGCCTGCCTGCTGTTGACCACCGCACCCGCCCTGGCCGCCGAGGTGACCGTGAGTGGCAAGGTCTACCAGGAGCGCGACGGCAAGCCCGGTCGCGGGCCGACCGATCCGGGCCTGGCGGGGGTGCAGGTCTCCAACGGCGAAACCATCGTGCGCACCGCCGCCGATGGCAGCTACAGCCTGCCCGTGCGCGAGGGGCAGACGGTGTTCGTGATCAAGCCCGATGAGTATCGCTTCCCGGCCGCGGACAACGGGCTGCCGGCCTACTGGCGTCATTACGCGCCGCAGGGCTCACCGCGGCTGAAGTACGACGGCATCCACGCGACCGGCACCAACACCCGCAACTGGGATTTCGCGCTGGAGCCGGCCAAGGGCAGCGATGCGGCACGCGCCGGGTTCGAGATGCTGGTGTTCACCGATTCGCAGACCGCCAGCAAGGTCGACATCGATTACTACCGGCGCGCCATCGTCGAACCGATCATCGGCAAGCATCCGGCGCGACTCGGCACCACGCTGGGCGACATCGTCAACGACGACCTGGACCTGTACCCGACCATCAACAAGGCCACCGCGCAGCTGCAGGTGCCGTGGTTCCATGTGCCGGGCAACCACGACCTGGATGTCGATGCCGGCGACGACCGCCATTCGCTGGACAGCTGGCGGGCGGTCTATGGCCCCGATACCTACGCGGTGGAGGAGGGCGGGGCCAGCTTCGTGTTCCTCGATGACGTGGTCTACGACCCCAAGGCCAAGCCGACCTACGTGGGCGGCTTGCGCGCGGACCAGTTCACCTTCCTCGGCAACTACCTCAAGGGCCTGCCGCGCGACCGGCTGGTGGTGCTGGGCATGCACATTCCGCTGTTCGATGCCGCCCCGGGCCGCGAAACCTTCCGCCATGC
This sequence comes from Stenotrophomonas sp. P5_A8, assembly GCF_056400545.1. Taxonomy (NCBI): domain Bacteria; kingdom Pseudomonadati; phylum Pseudomonadota; class Gammaproteobacteria; order Lysobacterales; family Lysobacteraceae; genus Stenotrophomonas; species Stenotrophomonas sp. P5_A8. Next base: position 13,537 of record NZ_JBFULB010000054.1, read on the forward strand.
CGACCGCACGCGCCTGTTCGGGCTGCTCAAGGATTTCCCCAACGTGCTGGTGCTCAGCGGCCACAGCCACACCCAGCAGCACTACTACCACGGTGCCGCCGAAGGCTGGCAGGGGGCAAAGCCGCTGCATGAGTACAACGTCGGCGCCGCCTGTGGTGCGTTCTGGTCCGGAGTGAAGGACAGCAGCGGCATTCCCGACGCGACCATGAGCGATGGCACCCCCAACGGCTATGCGCTGCTGTCGGTCAAGCCCGGCGGCGACTACAGCCTGCGCTACTACGTGGCGCGCGCGCCGGAGGATTACCAGATCGCCCTCCACGCCCCCAAAGTGCTGCGCAAGGACGCCTACCCGGCATGGGGCGTGTACGCCAATGTGTTCATGGGCCAGGCCGATACGCGGGTGGAATACCGCGTGGACAATGGCGGCTGGCAGGGCATGAAGCGGGTGGAACAGCCGGACCCGCGCCTGCTGGTGGAGAACATGGCCGACGACCAGGCCGAGACGCTGCGCGGTTTCGATCGTTCGCCCGAAGCCACGCCATCGCCGCATCTGTGGCGCGGCGCGCTGCCGACCAATCTTGCTGCCGGCGAGCACAAGGTTGAAGTGCGCGCGGTGCATGCCGATGGCCCCACGTCCACGGCCAGCACCACCTATCGCCTGCAGGTGGCCAAGCCTTGATGGCGCTCGCGCATACGCTCCGGTACGGCAACGTCCGCTTTGCAAACCGGGGCCGATCGCCGAAAATCGTGCAGAGTTGTTCGATCCCAGCCAAGGCCTGCGAGTGAGCGTTGCGGTACCGTTTCCGGACCCTGTTCCGGCCCTTCCCGACGCGACGTCTGCGATGACGCCCGGCTTGGAATCCCCGGTTGAACCGGTCATCGTCGCCGACGTCGGCGGCACTTTCGCGCGCGTGGCCCTGGCCGAGCTGCGCGACGGCCAGCCGCCGCACCTGCATGGTCTGCGCCGCTACAACTGCGCCGAGTTCGCCAGCCTGGCCGCGATCCTGGCCGACTTCATCGCTGTCACCGCGCATCCGGTGGATACCGCTGTGGTGGCGATCGCCGGCCTGCTCGAAGGCGACCACCTGGTCAACACCAACCTGGCCTGGCCGGTATCGGTGGAGGCCACCCGCGCCGAGGCCGGGCTGCGCTCGCTGGCCTTGATCAACGATTTCGAAGCGGTGGCCTACGCCATCCCCTGTGTGCAGCCGGAGACACTGGTAGCGCTCAATGGCGAGCGCGGCAGCGACAATTCGCCGTGGCCGGCGCTGGTACTTGGGCCCGGCACCGGATTGGGTGCGGCGCTGCGCTTCCAGGGCGGCGATCAGCCGGTGCTGGCCAGCGAAGCCGGCCACGCCGCATTGACCGCCGGCAACGCGTTGGAGTTGGAGATCCTGCGCCAGATGCAGCAGCGGTGGGAACACGTGGACCAGGAGCGGATCCTGTCCGGCAGCGGCCTGATGAATCTGTATCCGTGCCTGTGCGGCATCCGTGGCGTGGCACCCCGCTGGCAATCGACCGAAGCGCTGATCGCCGCCGCGCATGCGGGCGAGGACGCGCTGGCGGTGGAGACGCTGCAGGTCTTCAGTGCATGGCTGGGCAGCCTGGCCGGCGATCTGGCGGTCACCTTCGGCGCGCGTTCGGTGTACCTGGCCGGCGGCATTTCCACGCGCATTGCGCCGTTCCTGCAGGCCGGTGGCTTCCGTGCGCGCTTCCTGGCCAAGGGGGTGATGTCGCGGGTGCTGGCGCAGGTGCCGGTGTGGCGGGTGGAACACGGCGAGCTGGGCATGCTGGGCGCGGCGGTATGGCATGCCGCGCGCCGCGAACGCGCGGTGGCATGAACGCATCCCGCCCGGATGCCGGGCGGAACAACCACAGCTGTTGCAGGGGAGGGTTCAGATGACCGATCGCAGGCAGTTCCTCCAGGCCGGTGCATTGGCCGCCGGTGCGCTGGCGTTGCCGCGCGTGCGTGCGCAGGCACGTTCCGGCGCGCGGGTAGTATCCACCTGGGATTTCGGTGTCGGCGCCAATCAGGCTGCGTGGAAGGTGTTGTCCGGCGGCGGCAGTGCGCTGGATGCGGTGGAAGCGGGCGCACGCTGGGCCGAGAGCGAGCTGTGCAACCCCACCGTCGGCCGCTGCGGCAATCCCGATCGCGACGGCGTGCTCAGCCTGGACGCCAGCATCATGGACGGCGACGGCCGCTGTGGTTCGGTGGCGGCGCTCACCGACATCCTGCATCCGGTGTCGGTCGCCCGCAAAGTAATGGAGAACACCCCGCACGTGATGCTGGTCGGGCAGGGGGCGCAGCAGTTCGCGGTGGAACAGGGCTTCGAGCGCCAGAAGCTGCTCACCCCTGCGGCGGAAAAGGCCTGGCGTGAATGGCTGAAGACCGCCCAGTACACGCCTGAGATCAATGCCGAGCGGCGTGGCCGTCCGGGCGACAGCAGCAACCATGACACCCTGGGCATGCTGGCGATCGACGTCAATGGCCGCCTTGCCGGTGCATGTACCACCAGCGGCATGGCGTGGAAGCTGCACGGGCGCGTGGGTGACAGCCCGATCATCGGCGCCGGTCTGTACGTGGACAATGAGGTGGGCGGCGCAACCGCGTCGGGCGTCGGCGAAGAAATGATGCGCAACGCGGCCTCGTTCCTGGTGGTGGAACTGATGCGCCAGGGCCGCTCGCCGGCCGACGCCTGCCGCGAGGCGATCGCGCGGCTGGTGCGCAAACGCCCGGAGGCCAGCAAAACGCTGCAGGTGTGCTTCCTCGCCTTGGACAAGCACGGCGAGGTCGGTGCGTACGCGCTGCACCGTGGCTTCGTCTATGCCGTGTGCGACAAGGACCGCCAGGATGACCTGCGCGATTCGGCCTCGGTCTATACCAGCGAGCAGACATGAGCCCACCGCGCCGGGTGCTGGAAATCGCCTCGAACTCGGTGGCCTCGGCACTGGCCGCACAGGCCGGCGGCGCCGACCGGATCGAACTGTTCGACAACCTCGCCGAGGGCGGCACCACCCCGTCCCACGGCAGCATCGCCGTGGCCCGTCAGCGCCTGAGCATTCCGTTGTTCGTGCTGATCCGCGCGCGCCCTGGCGACTTCCTCTACGACGCACTGGAAACGGAGATCATGCTGCGTGATATCGCGCAGTGCCGGGCACTGGGCTGCGATGGCGTGGTGATCGGCGCGCTGGATGCCGATGGCGGCATCGACGTGGCACTGTGCCGCGAGCTGGTGCAGGCGGCGGGACCGATGCAGGTGACGTTCCATCGCGCCTTCGATGCGGCGCGCGATCTTCCGCAGGCGTTGGAGCAGGTGATCGCGCTCGGCTGCCAGCGCGTGTTGAGCTCCGGCGGGCAGGGCAGTGCCGAGGCCGGTGCGGACGCGCTCGCAACGCTGGTGGCCCAGGCCGATGGCCGCATCAGCGTGATGGCCGGTGCGGGAGTCAGTGCCGGCAACATCGCCGCCATCGCCGCCCGCAGCGGATGCCACGAGCTGCACGCGTCGGCCAAGGCCACGCAGCGCTCGCCGATGCGTTTCCACAACCCCGCGCTGACCGGGTTGTCGCCCGACCGGACCGCCACCGACCCGGCAACCGTCGCCGCCCTACGCGCCGCCCTCGACCGGTAGAGCCACCCCATGGGTGGCTGCCTTTCTGTGCGGCACCGCGTGCAGCCACCCATGGGG
>NZ_JBFULB010000055.1:0-16855 GCF_056400545.1 Stenotrophomonas sp. P5_A8
GTACAGCAACAGACTTTCCTCGTTGCCGAACACCGTGCGCGACAACTGCCCGGTGCCGACGATCTGCTGGTGCATCAGCAACTCCACCCCGTGCGCCACCAGCACCGCCAGCATGAGGAACATCGGCGGACTGATCGCATCGTCGAACTGCTTGTCCAGCTTCTGGGTCAGCTCGGTAGTGACGTACTGCGCCATCCGCCGTGGATGCACGATCACCCGGTACAGCGTGCGCGGGAAAAACAGGAACCAGGTGCAGAGCTCGTAGAGAAACTCTTCCAGCGATCGAAGCAGTTTGAGGAAGTCCATCCCAAGGTCCCTGCGATGAAGGCGCCGACAGCGCCGGGCGGGCCCGGCACTGCGGTCAGCGGATGGCGACGGTCAGCGTATGCGGTGCCTTCTCGCCACGGCGCGCCTGCGCCCGCATCTGGTAGACCTGCACCACGTAGGTGCCCGAGGCGGGCAGGGTGCCGGACCAGCGCCGCTTCTCATCGTTGCTGCCCAGCGCCTCACCCTGGCCGGGGACCACGCCAGGGGCGAACACATTGAAGCTGGCATTGGCGCTGCCGCCCACCGTCACTGTCATGGTCTGGCCGGCGCGTGCCGACACGGTGTAGCGGACTGTGTCATAGCCGGAAAGCGTGCCACGCAGCGTGGCGCTGCTGGCGCCCTTGGTGAAGTGCACCGGTGTGGTGGTGACCTTGTCGGCCGCGGTGGCCAGGGCCGGGGTCAGTGCGAGCAGGGAAGACAACAGCAGCAAGCGGAAGGGTTTCATCGCAGTTCTCGCGGGCCCGGGCTTGGGCGTCCGGCCGAGCATGATCGCCAGGGCATCAAGGGCTTGTCGATGGGGCCGGCAGATTGGGCGCCRCCCCGACTCGACGGCGCATGACGCGCCAAGGAGGGGTAACCTTGGCGGTTCCCTTATAGAACGACAGGCCGGCGCCGATGGATTATCAGCTTGTGATCAAGTTCTGGCGAAAGTCGCTGGACGACGAGGCGTTCCTGGCCACGCTGGAGGCCGAGCTGACCACCGCGCTGGGCAAGGCGGCGACGCTGGACGGCTATGACGTCAGTGCCAAGGAAATCAACCTGTTCATGTTCACGGCCGATCCGCGCCCGACCTTCCGGCGCACCAAGGACGTGCTGGAGCGGTTGGGTGTCCTGCACAGCGTTTCGGCGGCCTACCGCCTGGTTGGCGGTGCCCAGTTCACCTCGGTGTGGCCGCTGCGGATGGCGCGGAAGTTCACGTTGCCGTGAGGGTGGGGCGGGCGGCTACGCCCGAACGGCCACCAGCTTGTCGTTCGACAGCGCATCCTCGCCGTCGAAGCGGTAGGCCACCAGCGGCTCGCTTTCCAGTGCTGCGCTGTAGTCCACGCAGCACGCCTTGGCGGAGATGACGCCCGGGTTTCCGCTGAACCAGTAATGCCCGAAGAAGACCGGTTTGGCCTGGTCGTAGCGCGCGATGGCGCTGTCTGGAATCGGTGTCTCCGGCAATTGACCCGCATCGCGGCCGATCAGCGCCGCAGTGCGGTAGGTCGAGGCCGTGTCATCCCACCAGCGCACCCGCGTCCGCTGTCGGACAATGCCCTGCTTGTCCGTGAAGGTGATCGGGGCGGGCAGCTCGATCTCCAGGCCCTTGCAGATCGCTTCCACCGCCACGAACGCCGCGCTGTCTTTGCGTGATGCCGCCACCAGCAGTTCCGGCGTGAGCGTGTTACCCACCCCGAGCTGATCGGCAATGACCGCCATCGAGGGCGGGTGCCAGCAGGCGTGCACCAGGCGCAACTGGTCGGTTTCGATCCACAGCGGCAGGGTCATGAACCACTGGATCCATTCCCGGTGTAGTGCACTGTCCAGCGTCACCTCGTTGAGGAAGGCGCGATGCTGGTCATGGTTGCTCTGGCCGCGTGCCCGCAGGTAGTGGCCCGGCTGCGCGGGGTCCCGCGTTGCATAGGCAATGCCATTGAACTCATGATTGCCCATGATCGCCTCGGCGCTGCCCGCATCGACCATGCGCCGGACGATCTCCAGCGTTTCCAGCTGCCCAGGGCCGCGATCAATCAGGTCGCCCACGAACCGCGCCGTACGTGCCGGATGCCGCCAGGCGCCCATGCGCTCGCGGTAACCCAGCTGTTTGAGCAACGCTTTGAGCTTCCCCGCCTGACCGTGAATATCGCCAATGATGTCGTGTGCCATTTCTCCATTCTAGCGGTCAGTGCCGGTTCGCTGGGGGCAGTGGTTAAAATGTGATGCATGCACATTCCAGTCGCGCGAATGGACACTGCCATTTACCTGTGTTATCAAGCGCTGGTCAGGATAATCCTGGCAAACCACACAGCAATCAAAGGATCGAAAATGAAACGATTCGCCCGAGCATTGCGCGTCAGCCTCAATATTCATCCGAACGAGAAAAGTAGTGTGTGGAATACCTGGCCGATCTGGATCGAGTTTTGATTCCCCRTTGATTTTACGGGTTTGAACGGTAGCAAGACGAAGGGACTCGTCTTCGAGTCCCTTCTTGMCGGAGACATGCATGGAAGGGATGTCGCAACAGCAAGGCGGCGTGGCCGCCGAGCGCCTGGCCGCCCGCGTTGAACGCGAAGGTCCGGTGTTGAAACTGGACACCGGCGGCGTCGGCGTGTTTTGCCCCGAGCTCGCCGGCCGGGTCGACAAGGAAAACGCCGAGCAGTTGTTCGTCGTCGAATCGCTGTCCGATCTGTTTCGCCGCCATCAGCGCGTGCGCTGGTCCGAAGTGCGTAGCCTCATAGCCGCCTGCAGCGCCGAATTGACGGGCCCGGACACGCTCTGCGCCCTGCAGGGCAGGATGCGCATCGCACTCGACGCGGTCTGCGGTATCGAGGCCGATGCGATGCCGGCCATCTGGAACACGATGTCCTTCCCGCTGATTCCACTGGTCATCAACGGACTCAGCGGCAAGGAACAGGCCGCCGTGCAGCGTGCGATGCAGTTGCGCTTCACCACGCAGGTGGAGCAGGTGATCCACACGCGCGATCTGCTGCGCAACTTCTTCATCGGCCGCTGTGAGTCGCGCGCGATACACGCAGAACTCCAGCGCCGGCTGCGCGATGGCCATTCTCATCTTGATTATGCGCAGCCGCTGCTTGGACTGCGCGACCGTATCGGGWTGGATAAAGTCACCTATCTGGTCACCGTGCAGTTGATCGCCATTTCCGGCGTACCGGGCATGATGGCGGCGTGCCTTCTACTGGCCATGCAGATGCACCCGGAGTGGCGCGAGAAGATCGAGGCGGAATTCGAGCCGCTGTCGGACGCGCAGATCCACGCACTGCCGATGGCACGCATTCCGTGCACGATGCGCTTCCTGAAAGAAGTGATGCGGCTGTATTCGACGCCGTTCAATAACCGCCGCGTCGCGGTGTGCGACCTGGAGGCGGACGGGCACGCGATACCCGAGGGTAGCGTGTACGAACTCAGCTCCTACATCCAACATCGCTCTGAAAAGTACTGGGACCATCCGCAGGTCTTCGATCCGGACCGCTGGTTGCCGGAGCGTCGTCGGCGCACTGCCGGCATCTACGTGCCGTACGGCTTCCCGTCGCGCTCGTGCGTGGGCTCGGCGGTGGGCAATGCGCAATTGATCCTGCTGTGCGCGTTGCTGGCGCGCGAGTATCGGTTCACGCCCTCCGCCCGCTATCGGCCCGAGGTGCGGATGGACGGATTTGCCATCCCGGCTGCGCTGCACGGCACGTTTTCAAGGCAATAAAAAAGCCGGAAGTCCTGTCACCAGGAACTTCCGGCTTCTTTCCGGCCCCGAAGGGCCGGTCGTATGGTGGAGGTGGGCGGAATTGAACCGCCGTCCGAAGGCACTCCATCCCCGGTACTACATGCTTAGCTCACCGTTGGATCTCATCCTGTGGCAGCACGGTGTGCAAAGCGCACCCCAGGACCAGCCTGCTTTAGTTAAGTCGTGACTGACAGGCAGCCATCACAACCGGTTCCGTGATAATGACCCTACATCTACGAGCACGGGCACAAGTAGGTTCGGGGGTTCGCCTTAGGCGGCTGTAGAACTAAACGCTAAAGCTGTTTTTAGGCAGCGATTGCGAAGTCGTTCGAACCGTAGTTGTCGTCGTTGGCAACTAAAAGTTTGCTGCTGGATTAACGAGGAAAGCTGCCCCCTCGGCATGCACCAAGTAACTTCACAACCCCCGTCGAAACCAATGCACCCCCGGTTTCTTCAAGAACCGCAACACATCTGGCGACCCAGACGCTACTTGACGGGCTCGATGCTACTCCAATTCAGCTGAACAGTCACGGTGCACGGCCACTCCTGCCTTGCCCGGTGCCCAGCGGAGGGGAATCAGCGCTTGCCTTCCTGCTGGCGACGGCTGTCGGCCTGGTGGCGGGCCTTTTCCTTGCGCACCCGATTGTGCTCGTTGCGCACGGTCATCGCCTGCTTCTTGGCCTGGGGTTCGGCCCGTGCCATCAGCGATTCCACCTGGGCAACCAGCCGACGGTGCTCCAGGCTGTCGTAGCTCTGGTTCTCCGACGCAGCGCGCTTGGCGTTGCGGATCAGGTAGGTCAGCACCTTGAGCAGCGCGGCGGGGTCCATGGCGCGGGCGAGTTCGTCAAAGATGAACTCCAGCGCGGCCACGTCGGCACGCAGGGTGGTCAGTTCGTCGGCCGTCTGCACCGGCTCCGGGGTATGTTCGAGGGTCACGCGCGGATCCTTTCCGTATCAATGCGGGGATTCTGACAGCTGCGCGCCTCGGAGGGGAAACAACCTGCTGCCGGGACGGTTTGCGGGAAGGGCGGGGGCGCTAAAGCGGCTTGCGCAGGTACAGGCGCTCGTGGCCGGGCGGGAAGCCCTGCAGCCGACCGAACACCGCATAGCCCTGCTTGAGGTAGAAGCCCTCGGCCTGCCAGGAGAAGGTATCCAGGGTCACGGCGTGCGCGCCCAGCGCCCGGGCCTGCTGCTCTGCATCGGCCAGCAGCGCCTGGCCAAGACCCCGGCCACGCTGGGTTTGGTCTACCCACAGCGCATGCACCATCAGCCAGCCACCGCAGACATCGGCGGCGATGCCGGCCACGGCCTGGCCGGCGGCATCGTGGATCACGCGGTTGACCGGCTGTTCGTCCAGGGCATCGCCACTGGCGGCCTGGTTGAAGGCGAGCAGGCCGGCGAACACCGCCCGGGTGTCCTCGGCACTGGCCGGCTGGATGCACGGCGCGCGCACCGTGCGCTCCATCACGCGTCGCGGTTGTGGCGGCGCATGGTGCGCGACTTCTCGCGCGCCCAGTCGCGGTCCTTCTCGGCGTCGCGCTTGTCGTGGGTCTGCTTGCCCTTGGCCAGTGCGATCTCGAGCTTGATCTTGTTCTTGCTCCAGTACATCGCCGTCGGCACGATCGTGTAGCCGTCGCGCTGGACCTTGCCGATCAGCTTGTCGATCTCGTTGCGATGCAGGAGCAGCTTGCGCTCGCGACGGTCGTTGGCCACCACGTGGGAGGAGGCCTGGATCAACGGGGTGATCTGCGCGCCGATCAGATAGATCTCGCCATCACGCACGTAGGCGTACGCATCGATGATGTTGCCGCGCCCGGCGCGGATCGACTTGACCTCCCAGCCCTGCAACGCCAGGCCGGCCTCGAAACGGTCTTCGATGTGGTACTCGTGGCGGGCACGCTTGTTGAGCGCGATGGTTTTGTTGGCCGTCGCGTTGTTTGCTTTATCCTTGCCGCTGTTCTTGCTCATGTCCGTATTGTCTCCGATTCGGGCCTCCCCGGTCGATTCATCAGCACACAGTATTGCCGCATGCCAACTATCCGCCGTAGTGCCCTGGTCGAACATTCGGCTGCCCGTATGTTCGATCTGGTCAATGATATCGATGCCTATCCGCGCCGGTTCCGCTGGTGCTCGGCGTCGCAGATCCTGGAATCCGGTCCGGACCGCCTGGTGGCGCGCCTGGACCTTGGGTTGGGCTCGTTCTCGACCTGGTTCATGACCGAAAACACCCTGCAACGTCCCAGCAGCATCGACATGCAGCTGCGCGATGGCCCGTTCAAGCGCCTGCATGGGCGCTGGGACTTCCATGCGCTGGCCGAGGACGCCTGCAAGGTGACCCTGACCCTGGAGTTCGAACCGAACTCGCGACTGCTGGGCCCGGCGCTGGCACTGGGCTTCCAGGGCTTGGCCGACCGCATGGTCAATGATTTCGTCCGCGTCGCCGATGGGCAGGACTGAGCGGTGATCGCAGTGGAAGTGGTGCTGGCCTGGCCGGATCGGGTGGCATCACGCCAGCTGCAGTTGCCCGATACCGCCACGGTGGCCGACGCCATTGCCGCCGCCGCGCTGGAGGGCAGTGAGCAGTGCCCGGCCGTGGCCGTGCATGGGCTGCTGGCCAGGCCCACCCAGACGCTGTGCGATGGGGACCGGGTCGAGCTGCTGCGCCCGTTGCTGGCCGATCCGAAGGACAACCGCCGCCGACGCGCCCGCGCCGGCAGCTGAAGAACGTGGCGGTGGCCTCAGCGGCCGCCGCGCTTCTTCTTGTCCTTGGCCAGGTTGCGGCCGAACTGGCGCACCGTGGTCTTGGCCAGGTCGGCGTCGTTGTTGGCGAAGTACTCGCCCTCCCAACGGGTAACCACATCGTTCTCGAAGTAGACGGTGAAGTTCTTCACTTCGGTCTGGCCGAGGCGGTTCACGCGCTGGCTGGCGGTGTAATCCCAGCGCTGGGCGTGGAACGGGTCCGGGATCGAGGGGGTGCCGAGCAGCGCGGTGACCTGCTGCTTGCTCTGGCCCGCCTGCAGCTGACCGACGGCCTGCTCCCGGATCAGGTTGCCCTGATAGATGGGTTGCTTATAGATGATGCCGCAGCCCGTGGTGGACAGGGCAACGGCGGCGACCAGCAGGAGTTTGCGCATCGGAAAGGGCGTTTGGGGAAATCCAGTCGATGATACACTCACGACGCGTCGCCGCGACCCAATCCGAGGCAGCTGGCGCTAAATCGCCAATGAACGGAGAACTATGGAAACCCACGACCTGCGCAAAGTCGGCCTGAAGGTGACCCATCCGCGGATGCGGATCCTGGCGTTGCTCGAACAGCGCAATGCCCAGAACCACCAGCACCACATGACCGCCGAAGACATCTACCGCCAGCTCCTGGAGCACGGCGACGAGATCGGGCTGGCCACGGTGTATCGCGTGCTGACCCAGTTCGAGGCCGCCGGCCTGGTGCTGAAGCACAACTTCGAAGGCGGGCAGGCCGTCTATGAACTTGATCGCGGCGGCCACCACGACCATATGGTCGACGTGGACACCGGCAAGATCATCGAGTTCGAAAGCCACGAGATCGAAGAACTTCAGCGCAAGATCGCCACCGAACACGGCTACGAGCTGGAAGAGCACTCGCTCGTCCTGTACGTACGCAAGAAGCGTCGGTAATGGCCCGGCGGCCGGTCGTCAGGCCGCCGCCGACCCGCACCGCGCTTCACCGGACCCCGGGCCCTGGCCCGGGGTTTTTGCGTTTCAGCGCGCGGTGGCGGTGACGGGTGCAACGTCCGGGAGCAGAGCGTCCAAGTCCACCGCGTCGGCCATTGCCCGGTTGCCGGCATCGCCCGGGTGCAGGTGATCGCCGGAATCGAAGGCAGGTGCCAGCCGCTCGGGATGGCAGGGATCGCGCAGGGCCGCGTCAAGATCGATCACCGCATCGAACGGGCCGTCGTTGCGTAGCCAGGCGTTGAGCTGGTGGCGCAGGGCGTCCTTGTCCGGCTGGTAGTAGTCGTCCAGCGGGGTGCCGGGGAGGGCACCGGCGAACGGCGGCAGGGTGGCGCCGAGGATGCGTACGCCGCGGGCATGTGCGCGCTCGACCAGGTGCCGGTAGCCGGCCTGCAGCTCGGCCAGCGTCGGCGCCACCTGTCCGCGGGCGAAGGCGGTGCCGGGCCAGGCGATGTCGTTGATGCCGATCAGCGCGATCACGCTGGCCACGCCGGACGGGTCGAGCGCGTCGCGCTGGACGCGGGAGACGGCCGCGTCACCCATGCCATCGCGCAACAGCCGGCCGCCGGAGATGCCGGCATTGACGACGGCCACGCCGCGTGGCGCCAGCCGCGCCGCCAGGTGATCGGTCCAGCGCTGGTCGCGGTCCAGGCTGGCGGTGGCGCCATCGGTGATCGAGTCGCCGATCACCACCACGCTGCGTGCGGTGGCGCCGGCCTGGACCTCGATGCCGGTCAGGAACAGGCGCGCGGTGGTGGTCGAGGTGGGCGCCAGCACCGGCGCGCGGGTCTGGTCGCCGGAGCCGATCAGCGCGGTTTGCCGGCCATCCCAATGGAAGGTGCGCAGGCGCAGCCGATCCGGGATGTACACGCTGACCTGTACGGCCTGCAGGGCGCTGGTGACCAGCCCAAGCGGGTCACTCAGGCGCTCCTGGCCGGGGGCGATGACCACCTCGGCCTGGCCATCGAAGGCGAGGGCCATCGGCACCTGTCCGGGCGCGGCGGCAACGCTCGCGGCGCTGATCCGGACCGGCTGGTCGCCGTAGGCATTGCTCAGGCGCACCCGTAGCTGATTCCCGCCGAGGCTCAGGCGCGCGGTCTGGCGGACGGTCTGTGCGTCCAACTGCGCGGGAATGCCTGTGGGGAACAGAAAATCCGCGCCCCACACGGGCTGCGGGCTGGCCTGCCAGCTGGCCACCCAGCGGGCGGGAGGCGCTGCGGCTACGGTGGTGGTGGCAGTAAGCAGGGCCGTGGCGGCAAGGCGGGTGAGTGCATTCATCGGGCGATCCGTCGGGTGGGGACGGCCATGGTGATCCGCGCCGCATCTGTGAACTAGACTGCGTGCGGACAATCATCTGTGAACTGGATTCATCCCATGGCAGGCACCGATATCAACCGTTCCGGCGAACTGGAAGTGTTCGTCCGGGTCATCGAAACCGGCGGTTTCTCGGCGGCGGCGCGCTCGCTGGAGCTGAGCCCGTCGGCGGTCAGCAAGCTGGTGTCGCGGCTGGAGCAGCGGCTGGGCGCGCGCCTGCTGCAACGCTCGACCCGCCAGTTGCAGCTCACGCCGGAGGGCTGCACCTTCTACGAGCGGGGGCTGCGGGTGCTGGCCGACCTGGACGAGGCCGAGCGCTGCGCCAGTGCCCATGCCGAGCCGCGCGGGCGACTGCGGGTGAATGCCAATGTGCCGTTCGGGCACCACTTCCTGCTGCCGCTGTTGCCGGACTTCCTCGCCCGGCATCCGCAGGTGGGCGTGGATCTGGTGCTGACCGACGAGGTGATCGATCTGCTGGAGCAGCGCACCGACGTGGCCGTGCGCGCCGGGCCGCTGAAGAATTCCCGCCTGGTGGCGCGGCTGCTGGGGGCGACGCCGATGGTGATCGTGGCGGCACCGGCGTATGCCCTCCGCCACGGCCTGCCGGCGACGGCCGATGCACTGCTGGCGCACAACCGGCTCGATATCGGCCACCCGCGCGCGCAGTCCGGATGGCCGCTGATGGTGGACGGGCAGCGGCGGGTGGTAGCCACCCAGGGCAGTGCACGGGCCAGCGACGGCGAGGCGTTGCGGCGGCTGGTGCTGGGCGGGGTGGGGATGGCGCGGCTGGCGGCGTTCCAGGTTCAGGACGACATCGCCGCCGGGCGGCTCCTACCGGTGTTGGAGCACGCCAACCCGGGCGATCTGGAAGAGGTGCACGCGGTGTTMCAAGGGCAGGGCGGTTACCTGCCGCTGCGGGTGCGCGCGTTGCTGGATTTCCTGGTGGAACGGGTGGATCTGTCCCGCCCGTTGGGGTAATGGCCGCGGGGCGCGGCAACGCAAGGCGCCAGCCAGCGTCCGACGAGACCCGCGGTGCGTCGGGTGTATCCGGACCCGGCCGGCGGCCTGCGCATTACGCGAGGTATGTTGGGGGGCGTGCGGAACCGGCCAGCGGCGGGTACCGACCGTGGGTCGGTACCTGCCCTCAAACCTGCAGCAGCTTGCGGGCGGCCGCGCGGGCTTCCTTGCTGACTTCCACCCCGCCCAGCATCCGGGCAAGTTCTTCCTCGCGGGCCTTGGGGTCCAGCTTCTCCACCGCGCTCTRGGTCATGCCGTCCACCGGCGCCTTGCTGACCCGGTAATGCGCGTGGCCTTTGGACGCGACCTGCGGCAAGTGGGTGACGCACAACACCTGGCGCTTCTCGCCGAGGGCGCGCAGCTTGTGCCCGACGATGTCGGCCACCGCGCCGCCGATGCCCGAATCGACTTCGTCGAAGACCATGGTCGGCACCGCGTCCAGGCCCAGCGCGGCCACCTCGATGGCCAGCGAAATACGTGACAGTTCACCGCCGGAGGCGACCTTGCGCAGGGCGCGCGGCGGCTGCCCTGCATTGGCGGCGACCAGGAACTCGACCCGCTCGGCGCCGTTCGGGTCCGGCTTGACCACGGTCTGCGGCTCGAGGTCGATCAGGAACTGCCCGCCGCCCATGCCCAGCTCGCCGATCAGGGTGGTGGTGGTGTCCGACAGCGCCTTGGCGGCCTCGCGGCGGCTCTTGCTCAGCACCTCGGCCACGGTCTGCCACTGGCCGGCGGCGCGATCGATCTCGCCGGCCAGCGCCTGCAGCCGGGTGTCGGCGCCGCGCAGCTGCTCGACCTCTGCTTCCATCGCGTCGCGGTGCTCGCCCAGCGCTTCCATCGGCACCCGGTGCTTGCGCGCCAGGTCGTGCAGGCGACCAAGCCGGCGCTCGATGTCCTCGAACTGTTCCGGGTCGGCGTCCAGGTCGTCGTGGACGCGGTCCAGCAGCGCCAGTGCCTCGTCCAGCTGGATGGCGGCGCTGTCGAGCAGGGCATCGACCTCGCCCAGGCGCGGATCGTGTTCGGCCACCCGCGCCAGCTCGTGGCGGGTCTGCTGCAGCAGCTGCAGCGCGGAGGTGTCTTCATCGCCGTTCAGGCGCGCCACGGCCACGTCGCAGGCGGCGATCAGCGCGCTGGCGTGGGCCTGGCGGCGGTGGCTGCTGCCCAGCTGGGCGATCGAGGCCGGTTCCAGATCCTCGCGCTGCAGCTCGCCCAACTGGTGTTCCAGGTAGCCGATGCGGTCGCTGACATCGCCCTGGCGCGACAGCGATTCGGCCTCGTCCACCAGCGCCTGCCAGCGTGCGGCGGCCTGGCGGACCTGGCCGCGCTCGGTCTCGTTGCGCGCGAACGCGTCCAGCAGGGCCAGCTGCGAGGGCCGCGCGAGCAGCGCCTGCTGTTCGTGCTGGCCATGGATTTCCACCAGCGTGGACGCCAGCTCGGTCAGCTGGGTGAGGGTGACCGGGCGCCCGTTGATCCAGGCGCGCGAGCCGCCGTCGGCACGGATGATCCGGCGCAGCTGGCACTGGTCCTCGTCGTCCAGTTCATTCTCGCGCAGCCAGCGCCGCGCCGGGGCGTCTTCGCCGGGGGCGAATTCGGCCGACAGTTCCGCGCGGGCGGCGCCGTGGCGGACCACGCCGCTGTCGGCGCGCAGGCCGGACAGGAAGCCCAGCGCGTCGACCATCAGCGACTTGCCCGCGCCGGTCTCGCCGGAAACCACGGTCATGCCCGGCCCGAATTCGAGTTCGGTAGCGCGGACGACGGCAAAATCCTTGATCGATAGATGTTTGAGCATGGTTGTCTGTTCTCGAGCCGCGCAACGCTAGCATGGGTGAGGGGCGGCTCCAATGCGCGGATATCAATCGTGATGTACCGATGGCTTGCCAACGGGCCCCATCGCCATTATCTAGTGTTGCGTCTCACAGGCTGATTCCATGCACCCCTCCGCCACCCATCTCGCTCCCCGCGCCCGCCATCTGCTGCGGACGCTGATCGCGCGCCATATCCAGGACGGCGAGCCGGTGGGGTCGCAGACGCTGGCGCGACTGGCCGGGCTGGATGTCAGCCCGGCGACCATCCGCAACATCCTCGGCGACCTGGAAGACCTGGGCCTGCTCAGTTCGCCGCATACCTCGGCCGGCCGGGTGCCCACCGCGCACGGCTACCGGGTGTTCGTGGACAGCCTGGTCAAGATGCAGCCGCCGGGCGAGGGCGAACTGAGCCGGCTGCGCAGCGAGCTGGCCACCGGCACCGGCACCCAGGCGCTGCTCGGCAGTGCGTCGGAGCTGCTGTCGGCGATGAGCCACTTTGTCGGGGTGGTCAGCGCCCCGCGCCGCGAGCAGTTCGCCTTCCGCCACATCGATTTCGTGGCACTCGATGCCGGCCGCGTGCTGGCGATCCTGGTATTTGCCGACAACGAAGTGCAGAACCGGGTGATCGAGCCGCGCCGTGCCTTCGGTCCAGGCGAGCTGGAGCAGGTCGCCAACTACCTCAATGCCAACTGCGCGGGCCGGCCGCTGGCCGAGATCCGTGCGCGGCTGCTGCTGGAGCTGCGCGATGCGCAGTCGGAAATGGAGCAGCTGCTGGCGCACAGCATCGAACTGGCCGAGCAGGCGATGGTGCCGCCGGCCGATGACATGGTGCTGGCCGGGGCGACCCGCTTGATGGGGGTGCAGGACCTGTCCGACCTGGAGCGTCTGCGCGAGCTGTTCGATGTGTTTGCCAGCAAGCGCGAGATCCTGCAGCTGCTCGAGCGCACCATCCAGGCCCCGGGCGTGCGCATCTTCATCGGCGAAGAGACCGGGGTGATGCCGCTGGAGGGGGTCTCGCTGGTCACCGCGCCGTACTCGGCCGGCGGCCAGGTACTGGGCGTGCTCGGGGTGATCGGCCCGAAGCGGATGGCGTATGACCGCATGATTCCGCTGGTGGAGGCTACCGCGCAGGTGCTGGGCGCCGCGCTGGGCGACCCGGCGGGCGGCGGATTGTCCCGCGATCGCGCATAAACCTGGCATTGGACTCTTGAATCCGCACCCCGCGCCCACATAGGGGTGGGTGGAGGCGGAGAGTCACCGCCAAGGATCCGGAAATGAACCAAGATCAGCCCGATATCGCATCCCAGAATCCCGCCGGTGAGCCGGCTGCCGAGCCGTCCCTGCAGCAGCAGCTGGACAGCCTGCACAACGAGGTCGCCCTGCTGCGTGCCGAGTCGCTGCGCGAACGCGCCGACCTGGACAACCAGCGCAAGCGCGTGGCCCGCGACGTGGAACAGGCGCGCCGCTTCGCCAATGAAAAGCTGCTGGGCGAGCTGCTGCCGGTCTTCGACAGCCTCGACGCCGGCCTGAGTGCCGCCGGTGCCGAGCCCAGCCCGCTGCGCGAAGGCCTGGAGCTGACCTACAAGCAGCTGCTCAAGGTTGCCGCCGACAACGGCCTGACCCTGCTCGACCCGACCGGCCAGGCCTTCAACCCGGACCACCACCAGGCGATCAGCCAGGTCGACGCGCCCGGCGCGGCGCCCGGCAGCGTGGTGCAGGTGTTCCAGAAGGGTTACCTGCTCAACGATCGCCTGCTGCGCCCGGCGCTGGTCGTGGTCGCCCGCGATTGACCCGGCTTGCGCGACGCTGAATGCGTTGCGCTTCCACCGGACACAGTGTTTGGTGGGTGGCTTGAATGTAGTCCAGCCGTCCCCCACATCCCATTCATAACCCGGCAGCAGCCGGATGTTCCCAGAACTTTCAGGAGTCTCCCTCATGGGCAAGATCATTGGTATCGACCTCGGCACCACCAACTCGTGTGTGGCGATCATGGACGGCGGCAAGGCCCGCGTCATCGAAAATGCCGAAGGCGACCGCACCACGCCTTCCATCGTCGCCTACACCAAGGACGGCGAAGTACTGGTGGGTGCCTCGGCCAAGCGCCAGGCCGTCACCAACCCGAAGAACACCTTCTACGCCGTCAAGCGCCTGATCGGCCGCAAGTTCACCGACGCTGAAGTCCAGAAGGACATCGCGCACGTGCCCTACGGCATCCTGGCCCACGACAACGGCGACGCCTGGGTGCAGACCAGCGACGCCAAGAAGATGGCGCCGCAGGAAATCTCCGCCCGCGTGCTGGAGAAGATGAAGAAGACCGCCGAAGCCTTCCTGGGTGAGACCGTCACCGAGGCGGTGATCACCGTGCCGGCCTACTTCAACGACAGCCAGCGCCAGGCCACCAAGGACGCCGGCCGCATCGCCGGCCTGGACGTCAAGCGCATCATCAACGAGCCGACCGCGGCCGCGCTGGCCTATGGCCTGGACAAGGGCGACAACAAGGATCGCAAGATCGTGGTGTACGACCTGGGCGGCGGCACCTTCGACGTGTCGGTGATCGAGATCGCCAACGTCGACGGTGAGAAGCAGTTCGAAGTGCTGGCCACCAACGGCGACACCTTCCTGGGCGGCGAAGACTTCGACAACCGCGTCATCGAGTACCTCGTCGACGAGTTCAACAAGGACCAGGGCATCGACCTGCGCAAGGACCCGTTGGCCCTGCAGCGCCTGAAGGATGCGGCCGAGCGCGCCAAGATCGAGCTGTCCAGCGCCCAGCAGACCGAAGTGAACCTGCCGTACGTCACCGCCGACGCCTCCGGTCCGAAGCACCTGAACATCAAGCTGACCCGCGCCAAGCTGGAAGCGCTGGTGGAAGAGCTGATCAAGAAGTCGATCGAGCCGTGCCGCGTGGCGTTGAACGACGCCGGCCTGCGCTCGAGCGACATCAGCGAAGTGATCCTGGTCGGTGGCCAGACACGCATGCCGAAGGTGCAGCAGGCGGTGACCGAGTTCTTCGGCAAGGAACCGCGCAAGGACGTCAACCCGGACGAAGCCGTGGCACTGGGTGCGGCGATCCAGGGCGGCGTGCTGGGCGGCGACGTCAAGGACGTGCTGCTGCTGGACGTGACCCCGCTGTCGCTGGGTATCGAAACCATGGGCGGCGTGTTCACCAAGATCATCGAGAAGAACACCACCATCCCGACCAAGGCCTCGCAGGTGTTCTCCACCGCCGAGGACAACCAGTCGGCCGTGACCGTGCACGTGCTGCAGGGTGAGCGCGAGCAGGCCCGCTTCAACAAGTCGCTGGCCAAGTTCGACCTGTCCGGCATCGAGCCGTCCCCGCGTGGCATGCCGCAGGTGGAAGTGTCCTTCGACATCGACGCCAACGGCATCCTGCACGTGTCGGCCAAGGACAAGAAGACCAACAAGGAACAGAAGGTCGAAATCAAGGCCGGTTCGGGTCTGTCCGAGGACGAGATCGCGCGCATGGTCGCCGATGCCGAAGCCAACCGCGAAGAAGACAAGAAGTTCCATGAGCTGGTCCAGGCCCGCAACCAGGCCGACGCGCTGATCCATGGTACCCGTACCGCGATCACCGAGCACGGCAGCAAGGTCGGTGGCGATGTGATCGGCAAGGTCGAGTCGGCCCTGGCCGACCTGGAAACGGCGATGAAGGGCGACGACAAGGCGCAGATCGAAGCCAAGTCGAAGGTTCTTGAAGAAGCCGGCCAGGCATTGTTCGCCGCCTCGGCCGCGGCCGAGCAGGGCGGTGCGGCGCCGGGCGCGGATGCCGGTGCCAACGCCGGCGCGCACGACGATGTGGTCGACGCCGAGTTCACCGAAGTGAAGGACGACAAGAAGTCCTGATCCGGACAGGATGCGGGACGTTGCGCAGGCAACGTCCCGTGCTTGTTTCCCCTTAGGTCCTGGCAGCCGCCTGCGGTTTGTCGGGGCGCCCCGGCGAAAGAGCGGACCTGGTTCCGCTCTTCCGCTTTGACGAATCCCGACCACCGGAACCCGATTCAACCCTATGAGCAAGCGTGACTATTACGAAGTGCTGGGCGTTTCCCGCACCGCGACCGAAGAAGAACTGAAGAAGTCCTATCGCCGTTGCGCGATGAAGTTCCACCCGGACCGCAACCCGGGCGACAGCGCGGCCGAAGCCTCCTTCAAGGAGTGCAAGGAAGCCTACGAAACCCTGTCCGACAGCAACAAGCGCCGCATGTACGACGCCCACGGCCATGCTGCATTCGAGCACGGCATGGGCGGCGGTGGCGGTGGTCCCGGCGGCCCGGACATGGGCGATATCTTCGGTGACATCTTCGGCAACATCTTCGGCGGTGCCGGTG
This sequence comes from Stenotrophomonas sp. P5_A8, assembly GCF_056400545.1. NCBI lineage: Bacteria > Pseudomonadati > Pseudomonadota > Gammaproteobacteria > Lysobacterales > Lysobacteraceae > Stenotrophomonas > Stenotrophomonas sp. P5_A8. The sequence continues at coordinate 15,954 of NZ_JBFULB010000055.1, forward strand.
GTGGTGGCCAGCGCCAGGCCCGTCGCGGCGCCGATGTCGGCTATGTGATGGAGCTGGACCTGGAAGAAGCGGTGATGGGCGTGGAACGCCGCATCGAGATCCCGACGTTGGCCGAATGCGACGACTGCAACGGCAGTGGCTCCGAAGACGGCAAGGTCGATACCTGCAGCGTGTGCCATGGCCACGGCCAGGTGCGCATCCAGCGCGGCATCTTTGCGATGCAGCAGGCGTGCCACAACTGCAACGGGCGCGGCAAGATCATCCAGACCCCGTGCAAGACCTGCCACGGCAATGGCCGTGTGGAGGAAGACAAGGTGTTGTCGGTGAAGGTGCCCGCGGGCGTCGACAGCGGCGACCGCATCCGCTTGTCCGGCGAAGGCGAGGCTGGTCCGGCCGGTACGCCGCCGGGCGATCTGTACGTGGAAGTGCGGGTGCGCGAGCACGCGATCTTCCAGCGCGACGGCGACGATCTGCATTGCGAAGTGCCGATCCGCATCTCGCAGGCTGCGTTGGGCGACACCGTGCGCGTGGCCACCCTGGGCGGGTACGCGGAAATCCGCATCCCGGCCGAAACCCAGACCGGCAAGCTGTTCCGCCTGCGCGGCAAGGGCGTGCGCTCGGTGCGCAGTCGCAGCGAAGGCGATCTGTACTGCCGCGTGGTGGTGGAAACCCCGGTCAACCTGACCCCTGAGCAGCGCAAGCTGCTGGAGCAGTTCGAAACCACCTTCACCGGCGAAGAAGCGCGCAAGCACTCGCCGAAGTCGGCGACGTTCATCGACGGCGTGAAGGGTTTCTGGGATCGGATGACCTCGTAAGCGACCGGCGATTCAACGGATGTGACGAAGGCCCGCTGGTGACAGCGGGCCTTTTTTGTCCGTCGCCGGGTAGAGCCACCCCGTGGG
>NZ_JBFULB010000056.1:0-25000 GCF_056400545.1 Stenotrophomonas sp. P5_A8
AGGTCACGCAGGGTCAGGTAGCTGCCGGCACGCTTGGACAGCTTCACTTCTTCGCCGCCGCGCATCACCGTCACCATCTGGTGCAGCACGTATTCCGGCCAGCCCTGGGGAATGCCCACGTCCAGCGCCTGCAGGCCGGCGCGCACGCGCGCCAGCGAGCCGTGGTGGTCCGCACCCAGCTCGGTGATCGCGCGCTCATAGCCACGCTGCCACTTGCTCAGGTGGTAGGCCACGTCCGGCAGGAAGTAGGTGTAGGTGCCGTCGGACTTGCGCATCACGCGGTCCTTGTCGTCACCGAAGTCGGTCGAGCGCAGCCACAGCGCGCCGCCGTCCTCATAGGTGTGGCCGGCCGCCTGCAGCTGGGCGACGGTCTCTTCCACCTTGCCGTCCTTGTACAGCGAGCTTTCCAGGAAGTAGATGTCGAAATCCACTCCGAACGCGGCCAGGTCCTGGTTCTGCTCGTTGCGCAGGTAGGCCRCCGCAAAGCGGCGGATGCCATCGAGGTTGTCCGGGTCGCGCTCGCCCACCACCGCGTGGCCTTCCAGCTCCACCGTGGCGCCGGCCAGGTAGGCGTTGGCCACGTCCTGGATGTAATCACCGCGGTAGCCCGCTTCCGGCCAGCCGGCGTCATCGGGCTTGAGCCCCTTGGCGCGCGCCTGGGTGGACAGCGCCAGGTTCTCGATCTGCACGCCGGCGTCGTTGTAGTAGAACTCGCGCTTGGCGTTCCAGCCGTTCACATCCAGCAGGCGTGCCAGGCAGTCGCCGATGGCGGCGGCGCGGCCATGGCCCACGTGCAGCGGACCGGTCGGGTTGGCCGACACATACTCCACGCCCACGGTACGGCCGTTGCCGCTCAGGTTGCGGCCGTAATCGGCGCCTTCCTTGAGCACGCTGGCCGCTTCGCGCTGGTAGGCGCTGGGGGCGAGGTGGAAATTGATGAAGCCTGGGCCGGCGATCTCAACGCGCAGCACGTCATTGCTCTTGGGCAGCGCATCCAGCAGCGCCTGGGCCAGGGCGCGCGGGTTGCTGCGCGCCGGCTTGGCCAGCAGCATCGCGGCATTGGTGGCGAAATCGCCGTGCTCACGGGTCTTCGGGCGTTCGACCACGAATTCCGGGGTCAGGGTATCGGCCGGCAGAGTGCCGTTGGCGCKCAAGGCTTCGATGCCTTGGCTGATCAGGGCGCGGAGGAGATTTTTCACAAGGCCTGCTTTGGGACTGGAGCGGCGGAATCGGCAATTTTAGCCTAGATGGCGGGCCGATCCATTGAACGGGAGTGGGGCAGGGGGCTTGAGGGGCCTTGGGGCCGCTTTCGGGGCTCCGGACAGGGGTATTTGGGCTGACTGGGACGTTCAGCCCCGAAAGGAGAGGGTGGGTTCGAGCCAGCCTCGTTCAGCCATGGAGACGGGGGTGCCTTCGCCTACTACTACGTGGTCCAGAAGGCGGACTCCTACCAAAGGCAGGGCTTTTTCCAGATGACGGGTGATATCGCGGTCGGCAGCGGACGGTTCGGCGCTGCCAGAAGGGTGGTTGTGACCGATGATCACGGCTGCCGCGTTATGGAACAGGGCGCGGCGTGCCACTTCGCGCGGGTAGACCGCCGCCGCATCGATCGTGCCGTTGAAGAGTTCCTCGAACGCCAGCATGTGGTTGCGGGTGTTCAAGAACATGACGGCGAAGACCTCATGGGGGCGCCCGCGAAGCCGCTGCTTGAAGTAGCGCATGGCTGTCTTGGGATCGCACATGCCTTCACCCAGGTCCAACTTTGCACGCAAATGGCGGTCGGCCAGTTCCAGTGCGGCGACCAGCTTGCAAGCCCGTGCCGGGCCGAGCCCTGGCAGTCTCCTCAGCTTCTGCGCGCTCATATCAAGCAATAGGCGCAGTGGGCCATGTTCCTTGAGGAGAAGGCGTGCGTTCTCCATGACGTCCAAGCCCTTACAGCCGGTGCCCATGAACAGGGCAAGCAACTCAGCATCCGAAAGCGCTGCTGGGCCACGCGCCAGTAGCTTCTCGCGCGGTTGYTCGTCCTTGGGCCAGTCTTTGATTGCCATGGCTCAAGTGTCGAGAAGCACGTATGCCCAGCCAATCAGACTATGCCGCGTCGTCTGATAAGGATTGCGCGTGGGCACAATTGGTGGCTGTTCGGCAGGCTGTTTGATCCAGTCAAAAACAATGATATTTCTACAGATATGCGGAGAGGATGCTATTGAAATTGGCTAGCCGCTCTGCAATAGCTACGTCCTCAGTCCATTAAAAGTCGCACATACCGCGCATACAAAAAGCTCTGGTTCCGCGCCCGCCCCGTCGTCTCCTCCAACACCCCCGCCACCTGCAATCCATTGATAGCCTTCGCCGCAGTAGGCGCACTCACCTCCAGCACCTGTGCTGCCCGATCAATGTTGATTCTCGGCATGGTCGGAAGCAGCTCGAACAACCGAAGCGTCGCCAACGTACTGGTACCCAGTGCAAGCACACGCTTGCGATCCTCGGCGATGCACGCGGCAAGGGCAACGATGCTGCTTTGCGCCTCGTCGGCAGCGGCCTCCACGGCCTCCAGGAAGAAGCTCACCCAGCCTTCCCAGTCACCGTCCTTCCGAATGGCGGAAAGCCGGTCGTAGTACACCCGCTGGTGTCGTTTGAGGTAACCAGACACATACAGCAACGGCTCGGGCATCAGCTTCCACTCTTCCAACAGCATGGCGATGAGCAGGCGCCCAATGCGGCCGTTGCCGTCCAGGAAGGGATGGATGGTTTCGAATTGCGCATGCACCAAGGCCACGCGCACCAAGGGCGGCAACGCGTGCTCTGGCTGGTGGATATAGCGCTCCAGCGCGCTCAGCGCGGGCCCCACTTCCTGAGCGGGCGGCGGAACGAAACTCGCATTGCCTGGCCGGCTTCCCCCTATCCAGTTCTGTGTAGTGCGCACGGCACCAGGTTGCTTGGTGGCGCCACGCACGCCCGTCATCAGCATCCGGTGGGATTCGGTCAGCAGCCGTAGTGATACCGGCAGACCGGTAGGGCTGCGCAGCTGCTCGCGCGCGTAGTTGAATGCCAGCAGGTAGTTCGTAACCTCTTCCACATCCTGGGCGTTGGTCACCGTCATACCGGCTTCCTCATCCAGCACGTCGGTCAAGGTGGCCTGGGTGCCTTCCAGCTGCGAGGTAAGCAAGGCCTCCTTACGAATGGCGGCATAGATCAGCCAGTTGCTGGAGGCCACCAGCCCGGCCATGCCGGACAACCGCGTCAGCGCCACCTCGGCGCGGGCGTTCTGTTCGACGTAGGCGGTTGGGGAAAGCACGGGATCACCGGGCGGGAGGGCGTGAGGTACGAACGCGCGAACGTTCTCGCCGCCAACGGCGGTTGTGGCGTAGGTCCCAGTGATGCGTGGCATGACAAAGGTTCCTTTAGATACGGTTTCAGCTGCGAAAGAAATCTTTCCCAGCTGCGGACGTTATTAAAGCATCCTTTTTTAACGACTAAAACCACGGGGCTCACATCCCTTGGTCGGCACCCTGGCGCAGGCAGTTCATCTACTGACAGCAGCCAGCAGTCATAGAGAGGCAGCTCAGCTCTTCATGACCAAAAACACCCCCCTCATGCCCCTGAGGCATGAGCCGCCCACACCCCATCAGGTAAGCTAATCGCCTCAGTTCGACAGGAAATTCGCAGGTGGCTGACTCCCCCCAGGCTTCTCCGGCGTCCGCGCGCCCGCTGCAAGGCCAGAAGCTGTTGTTGTGCGTAGGGGGCGGCATCGCCGCCTACAAGTCGCTGGAACTGGTGCGTCGCCTGCGCGATGCCGGGGCCCAGGTGCAGGTCGCCATGACTGCCGGGGCCCAGCAGTTCGTCACTCCGCTGAGCTTCCAGGCCCTGTCCGGCCAGCCCACCCGCACCACCCTGTGGGACAGCGCCGCCGAGCAGGCCATGAGCCACATCGAGCTGGCCCGCTGGGCCGATCGCATCGTGGTGGCCCCGGCCACCGCCGATCTGCTGGCCCGGCTGGCCCACGGCAACGCCGATGACCTGGTCACCACGCTGTGCCTGGCCACCACCGCGCCGCTTACCGTGTGCCCGGCCATGAACCACCGCATGTGGCAGCACCCGGCCACGCAGGCCAACATCAGCCTGCTGCGCCAGCGCGGCGCGCAGGTGATCGGGCCGGAAGACGGCCCGCTGGCCGAAGGCGAATCCGGCCCGGGCCGGCTTACCGAACCCAATGCGATTGTTGCGGCACTGGCCGCGCTGCAGGCGCCGGCCGGTGGCGACGCCGCGCCCGAGCAGCAACTCAAGGGCCTGCGCGTGGTCATCAGCGCCGGCCCCACTTATGAAGACCTGGACCCGGTGCGCTACGTGGGCAACCGCAGCAGCGGCAAGATGGGCTATGCGCTGGCTGCCGCGGCCGTGCGCCAAGGCGCGCAGGTGGTGCTGGTGAGTGGCCCGGTGCAGCTGCCCACCCCGGCCGGGGTGCAGCGGGTGGACGTGCGCTCGGCCGCGCAGATGCGCGAGGCGGTGCTGGGCGCGCTGCCGGCCGACATCTATATAGGCGCGGCCGCAGTGTCCGATTACACCCCGCGCCAGGTGGCCCCGCAGAAATTGAAGAAGACCGCCGGCACCCAGACCCTCACGCTGGAGCTGGTGCGTACACCGGACATCCTGGCCGAGGTGGCTGCGCAGACCAACGCGCTGAAGCTGGTGGTCGGCTTTGCCGCCGAAACCCATGATGTGGAGAAGTACGCGCGCGGCAAGCTGGTGGACAAGCGCCTGGACCTGGTGATTGCCAACCAGGTGGGTATCGCCACCGGCGGTTTTGAAAGCGATGAAAACGCGGCCACGGCCTACTGGCAGGGCGGCGAACAGGTGTTCCCCGGCACCTCCAAGGCGCTGCTGGCCGAACAACTGTTGTCCCTGATTGCCCAGAGGTTGCACGCATGAGCGTTGATTCCACCCTTCAGCCGTTGCAGGTCAAGCTGCTCGACCCGCGCTTCGGCGATACCTGGCCGCTGCCGGCCTACGCCACCGAGCACAGCGCCGGGCTGGACCTGCGCGCGGCGCTGGAGACCGAGCTCACCCTGCAGCCGGGCGATACCGCGCTGATTCCCAGCGGTATCGCCATCCACATCGCCGACCCGAACCTGGCCGCCGTGGTGCTGCCGCGCTCCGGGCTGGGCCATCGCCACGGCATCGTGCTGGGCAACGGCACCGGGCTGATCGACGCCGATTACCAGGGCCCGCTGCTGATCAGCGCGTGGAACCGTGGCCGCGAGCCCTTCACGCTGCAGCCGGGTGACCGCATCGCGCAGCTGGTTGTGTTGCCGATTGCACGCGTGAGCCTGCAGGTAGTGGATACTTTCACCGACAGCGCCAGGGGAACGGGTGGATTCGGCCATACCGGGGTGCGCTGACAGGGGGAAGTGTTCATGAGCAAGGCAACGGCGGATGGACAACCGCGATTGGCAAGCAAGCGCACCGGCCCGCTGTTGGTGGCCGCGCTGGTGCTGCTGGGGCTGTGGTTCGGCTGGAGTGCGGTGCGGCAATGGCGGCAGGCCTCGGTGGGCACGTCGCTGGAGCAGTCGCGCGATGAAATCGTCACCGGGGTGGATGCGGCGCTGAACGGCCAGTTGGCGCAGCTGCGCAAGCTGGTCAAGAGCGAGCGGGTCACCACGGCACTGGCCAATAGCGATGCCGAAGCGACCGCCGTGGCCATCCGCGAAGGCTGGCCGGGTACCGAAGACGTGCAGGTGCTGCTGGCCACCCTGGATCAGGCCTATGCCGATCCGAAGGCGTTTGGCTACTCGCGCCTGGCCCTGCTGGAAGCGGCCAATGCCGGAGACAGCGTGGTGGCCCGTGTGGTGCGCGATGCCGGCGGCCAGCGCCTGGGCCTGGCCGCGCCGGTGGTGCTGGGTACGCAGGGGCCGGCGCTGGTGTACGTGCGCCAGCCGCTGCTGCGCCTGACCGCCACCTTCGACCAGGTGCGCGTGCCCGATGAAGGCTACCTGGCGCTGCGCCAGGGCAACCACAACGTGATCGAACAGGGCAGCGTCGCGCTGGCCGACGGCGCCGAGGCGCTGGCCCGTCCGCTCGGCAAGAGCGGGCTGCGCCTGGCGGCGGCCGTGCCGGATATCGAACCGGGCCCGCTTGGTTTGGGTGGCATTCCCAGTGCGATCGTGGCGGTGCTGCTGCTGGCGATCGCCGCGATGCTGCAGTTCGGCAAGGGCAGGGTGCCGTTGCCGCGTCGCCGCGCGTCCAAGGAGGCCGACGTGGAAGAGGGCCCCACCCTGCGCGAAAGCCTGGACCAGATTCCGCTGGCGGTGGTGCCGGCCGTGGCCGAAGGCGCGCCGCCGCCGATGCCCGGCGTGGTGGGCCAGGACGTGCCGGCCGATATCTTCCGGGCTTATGACATCCGTGGTGTGGTCGGGCGTGAGCTGACCCCGCAGGTGGCCGCGCTGATCGGCCAGGCGATCGGCTCGGTGATGCAGGTGGAAGGCCTGCGCGAGATCGTGGTCGGCCGTGATGGCCGCTTGTCCGGTCCGGAACTCACCGGCGCGCTGATCGAAGGCCTGCGCCGTGCCGGCTGCGATGTGATCGATATCGGTCTGGCGCCGACGCCGGTGGTGTACTTCGCCAGCTACCACCTGCGCGCGGGCAGCTGCGTGGCGGTGACCGGCAGCCACAATCCGGCGGACTACAACGGCTTCAAGATCGTGGTCGGCGGCGAGACGCTGTCCGGCGATGCCATCACCGAGCTGTACCAGCGCATCCGCGACGGCCAGCTGCATGTGGCCGCCGAGCCGGGCAGCCTGCAGCAGCGCGAGGTCAACGCCGATTACATCCAGCGCATCGCCGATGACGTGCAGCTGGACCGTCCGCTGAAGGTGGTGGCCGACGCCGGCAACGGCGTGGCCGGTGAACTGGCGCAGCCGCTGCTGGAGGCGATCGGGGCCGAGGTCATTCCGCTGTACTGCGATGTGGATGGCACGTTCCCCAATCATCATCCGGACCCTAGCGACCCGCACAACCTGGAAGATCTGATCCAGACGGTGAAGCGTTTCGATGCGGATATCGGCCTGGCCTTCGACGGCGATGGCGACCGCCTGGGCGTGGTCACCCGCGAGGGCAAGATCATCTACGCCGACCGGCTGTTGATGTTGTTCGCCGCCGATGTGCTGATGCGCAACCCGGGCGCGCTGGTGATCTACGACGTGAAGTGCAGCGGCAAGCTGTCCGATTACGTGCTGCGCAACGGCGGCAGCCCGTTGATGTGGAAGACCGGGCACTCGCTGATGAAGGCGAAGATGCGCGAAACCGATGCCGAGCTGGCCGGCGAGATGAGCGGGCACTTCTTCTTCAAGGAGCGCTGGTTCGGTTTCGACGATGGCCTGTACGCGGCCGCGCGGCTGCTGGAAATCCTGGCCCAGCGCGAGGAGACGCCGTCGGAGATCTTCGAGGAACTACCCGACGCGGTGTCTACCCCGGAGCTGAAGGTGCCGGTGGAATCAGGCACCCCGCACGCGCTGGTGTCGCTGTTCGTGTCGGCCGCGCAGGTGGAGGACTCGCCGTTCGCCGGCGCGCGCCTGGCCACCATCGACGGTCTGCGCGCCGATTTCCCGGACGGCTGGGGCCTGCTGCGCGCGTCCAACACCACCCCGGTGCTGGTGCTGCGCTTCGAGGCCGATGACGAAGCCGCGCTGGAGCGCATCAAGGCCCTGTTCCGCGAACAGCTGCAGCCGCTGCTGCCGGGTGTGGCGCTGGGGTTCTGAGGGAAAGGCAGCCGAGCATGGCTCGGCTCTACCGATGCACGCGCAGTCCGGCGCGCCACGATCAACGCTCGTGACCCATCAAGGCGCGCGAACCCCAAGGTAGAGCCGAGCCATGCTCGGCTGCCCTCCCGCCCGCGATTACGATCGTTGGTCACGACGCGCCTGCATTCGCGCGCATTGCGATTGCGACCGTTGGTCGTCGCGCAGGCATTGGCGTGCATTGGGATTACAACCGTTGGTCATGGCGCGCGGGCATGGCGCGCATCGGTATTACTACCGTTGGTCGTGTCGGGGTTCTGAGGGAACGGCAGCCGAGCATGGCTCGGCTCTACCGATGCGTGCGCATTCCCGCGCGCCACGATCAACGCTCGTGACCCATCAAGGCGCACGAACCCCAAGGTAGAGCCGAGCCATGCTCGGCTGCCCTCCCGCCCGCGACTACGATCATTGGTCACGACGTGCCTGCATTCGCGCGCATTGCGATTGCGACCGTTGGTCGTCGCGCAGGCATTGGCGTGCATTGGGATTACAACCGTTGGTAATGGCGCGCGGGCATGGCGCGCATCGGGATTACGACCGTTGGTTGTGTCGGGGTTCTGAGGGAAAGGCAGCCGAGCATGGCTCGGCTCTACCGATGCGCGCGCAGTCCGGCGCGCCACGATCAACGATCGTGACCCATCAAGGCGCACGAACCCCAAGGTAGAGCCGAGCCATGCTCGGCTGCCCTCCCGCCTCACCCCTTGAAGCGCAGCCCCACCCCAGGTTCGGTGAACAGGTACCGCGAATCCAGCGCCGAATCGCCCAGCTTGTGCCGTAATTTGCCCACCAGGATGCGCAGGTAATGCGTGTCGTGCTGGTGCGTCGGCCCCCAGATTTCCTGCAGGATCTGCGGCTGGGTCACCACCCGCCCGGCATTTCGCAGCAGCAGCGACAACAGCGCGTATTCCTTGCGGGTCAGGGCCACCGGCGCGCCGTCCAGGTGCACTTCGCGCCGCACCAGGTCGATATGCAGGTGCCCGTCGTCGAACTGCGGCAGCACGCCCTCGCTGGATACCGTGCGCGAGCGCAGCAGTGCCCGCACGCGTGCCATCAGCTCCTGCGTGCCGAACGGCTTGGTCACGTAGTCGTTGGCGCCGTTGTCCAGCGCCCGCACTTTTTCGGTCTCGCTGGCGCGCACGGTGAGCATGATCACCGGCACCTGGCTCCACTGGCGCAGCTCGGCCAGTACGTCGTGCCCTTCCATGTCCGGCAGGCCGATATCCAGGATCACCAGGTCCGCGCCCTCGCTCACCAGCGCTTCCAACCCGGCCTGGCCGGTGGCGGCCTGCACCACGCGGTAGCCCTGCGCGCGCAGGCTGATGTCGAGGAAGCGACGGATCTGCGCTTCGTCATCGATCACCAGCACGCGGGCCGGGGGCACGCCTTGGGTGGGGTCAGGATTCGTCGTCGTCATCGTCAGGGTGGGGTTGCAGCAGGGGCAGCGTGATGCGGATCAGGGTACCGCGTCCGTCGCGCCCCGGCAGCGCCTGCACGCTGCCGCCATGCGCGCCGATCATGCCCTGGCAGATGGTCAGTCCCAGCCCGGTGCCATGCCGGCCCCGGTCGCCGCGCTCCACGCTGTAGAACATGTCGAAAATGCGGGCGCGCTCGTCATCGGGAATGCCCGGCCCGGCGTCCAGCACGTCGATGCGCAGCTCGCCCTCCACCAGCCGCGCCTGCACTTCCACCGCCGCGCCGGGCGGCGAGAACTTGGCCGCGTTCTCCATCACGTTGAACACCGCCTGCTCCACCAGCGCCGGGTGCACCCAGATCGGGGCCAGCGTGGCCGGGATATCGAGTTTGAGCTGCACCTCCGGCTGATACCGCTGCAGCCGCCGCGCGGCCGATCCCACCAGCTCGTCCACGCCGATCCAGTCGCGGTTGATCTGCAGGCCTTCGTGGCCCAGCCGGGTCATGTCCAGCAGGTTCTGGATGTAGCGGTCCAGCCGCTCGCCTTCCACCAGGATGGTGTCCAGCAGGGCGCGGCGATCCTGCGCGTCCATCGCATCGGCATAGCTGCTCAGGCTGTCGGCTGAGCCGATCATCGCCGCCAGCGGCGAGCGCAGGTCGTGCGATACCGAGGACAGCAGTGCCGAGCGCAGGCGCTCGGTCTCGTTGCTCACGTGCGCCTTTTCCAGGTCGGCTACCAGCTGCGTGCGCAGCGCGGCCTGGGCGATGTCATCCACCATCGCCTCGGCCAGCTGGCGTTGCTCGGGGGTGAGGCGCGGCGCACTCCGCGCGAAGCGCATGCCGGCCACGCCGATGGCGCGGTCGTCGCCGTCCAGCAGTGGCAGGAACCACCATTCCGCGCCGGCCAGCGTATCGGTGAAGCGGCCACTGGGCTGGCCGTGGCGCCGCGCCCAGTCGGCGGCGGCCAGGTCGGTGTCGCCCGGTGCGGCGCTGCCGCTGGTGCTGGTGTCCTGGCCGATGCGCAGCCACGCCGGTGCGTCCATCGCCTGTTCCAGCGCCTCGCGCCCGGCTTGCGCCACCTCTTCGTTGCTGGCCGCACGGGTCAGCTGCCGGCCAAGCGCTTGGCGCGCATTGGCGTGGCGGTTGGACGCACGCAGCGCCACCACCTGCATGCGCAGCCGCGAGGCCAGGCGGCCAGCCACCAGCGCGGCAGCCAGGAACAGGAACACGGTGATCACGCCCTGGCGCGCGCTGATCGCAAAGGTGAAGCGTGGAGCGATGAAGAAGAAGTTGTAGGCCAGGAAACACAGGGCCGCGGCGATCACCGCCGCACTGGTGCGGCTGCGCGCGGCCACCATCACCACCGCCACGATGAACACCATCGACAGGTCGTACAGCCCCACCCAGCGCTCGGCAATCAGCGCCACCAGGCAGGCCAGCGCCGTGGCGCCCACCGCCAGCAACGTGTCCTGGCCGGTGCTGCGGGTGGGGATCGTCAGCCCGGCACGCCGCGCGCGAGCGCGCGCCTGCGGGGTGCCGATGATGGTGATCTCGTAGTGCGCACCGCGCTGGATCAGCTGCTGGGTGAGGGTGCGGTTGAGCATCCGCGCGAACGGGCGCTCGCGGGTGCGGCCCAGCACCAGCGTGGACACGCTGTTGTGCGCGGCGTGGTCCAGCAGCGCATCGGCGATGCTGGAGCCGTGCAGTAGTTCGGCCTCGCCACCGAGGCGGCGCGCGAGCGCGAAGGCGGCATCGATCTCGCGCCGGGTGTCTTCGTCGTTGCGCCGGCCCTGCACGGTCACCACCGTCCATGGCGCATCACGGCGCTCGGCGATGCGCCGGCCCACGCGCACCAGGTACTCGCTCTGGCCACCGCCATCGATGGCCAACAGCACGCGCCGGCGCAGCGGCAGGTTGGCCTCGCCACGTGCGGCGCGGGTCTCGCGCAGGCTGCTGTCCACGCGGTCGGCCGCTTCCTGCATGGCCAGTTCGCGCAGCGCGGTGAGGTTGGCCGGCGAGAAGAACGCCTGCAGGGCTTGCGCTGCCTGCTCAGGTACGTACACCTTGCCCTGCTGCAGGCGCTCGATCAGTTCGCGCGGCGGAATGTCCACCAGCACGATGTCGTGCAGGCGGTCGAGCACCGCATCGGGCACGGTCTCGGTGACGCGCACGCCGGTGATGCGCATCACCACGTCGTTGAGGCTTTCCAGGTGCTGGATGTTGACCGTGGTCCAGACATCGATGCCGGCTTCCAGCAGTTCTTCCACGTCCTGCCAGCGGCGCTCGTGGCGGCTGCCGGGGACGTTGCGGTGGGCCAGCTCATCCACCAGCACCAGCGCCGGGTGGCGGGCCAGCACCGCGTCCAGGTCCATCTCGCCCAGCACGTGCTGCTGGTAGTCGCGCTGCACCAGCGGCACCTGCGGCAGGCCCTCCAGCAACGCAGCGGTCTCGGCGCGGCCGTGCGTTTCCACCAGCCCTACCACCACATCCACGCCGCGACGCAGCTGTTCGTGCGCGCGGCTGAGCATGCTGAAGGTCTTGCCTACGCCCGGGGCGGCACCGAGGAACACGGTGAGCTTGCCGCCGGCTTCGCGTTGCAGGCGTTCAACCAGGGCATCGGCCTGGCGGGTACGTGGGTCGCTCATGGGTGGCGATTGTGCACCGGCCGATGCGATCCCCGCATCACGGGGCCGCCTTGAGGTCATCCAGCGCCAGGTTGAGCGTCATCACGTTGACCCGCGGCTGACCGAACACGCGCCACTGCGGGCCCTGCGTGTTGGCCTTCACCAGTGCAGTCACGCGCTCGGGCGGCAACCCGCGGCTGCGGGCCACGCGGGCGATCTGCAGCTGCGCGGCGGCGGGCGACAGCTCCGGGTCCATGCCCGCGCCGGACTGGGTCACCAGGTCGCTGGGCACCTGCGCCGGGGCCACGCCTTCGCGCGCGGCCACCGCGGCGATGCTGGCCTGCACGCGTTCCTGCAGCGCCGGATTGGTCCGGGCCAGGTTGCTGCCGGCCGCGGCCATCGGGTCGTAGTTGGCCGCCGACGGGCGCGCCTGGAAGTAGCCATCGCCGGTGAACGGCTGCGCGATCAGCTGTGAGCCGCGCACCTGGCCATCGCGGATGAGCAGGCTGCCATCGGCCTGCGCGGGGAACAGCAGCCGGCTGGCACCGGTCGCGGCCAGCGCATAGGCCAGGCCGAGCAGCAGCAGGCTGACCAGGCCCAGCATCAGCGCCGGGCGCCATGCGCCGTGCTGCTGCAGGGTGGCCGCCCGCGCGGCAGGGGCGCGCGCGGCGCGGGGCAGGGAGGTTGCAAGTGAGCGGTTCATGCGCCGAATACCGAGACAAGGAAGAGGTCGATCAACTTGATGGCCGCAAACGGCAGCAGCACGCCGCCGAGGCCGTACACCAGCATGTTCCGGCGCAGCAGCGCGGTGGCCGTGGCCGGGCGGAAGCGCACCCCGCGCAGCGCCAGCGGAATCAGCGCCGGAATCACCAGCGCGTTGAAAATCAGCGCCGCCAGCACCGCATTGCGCGGGCTGGACAGGTGCATCACGTTCAATGCCGCCATGGCCGGCAGGGTGGAGGCGAACAGCGCCGGCAGGATCGCGAAGTACTTGGACACATCGTTGGCCAGCGAGAAGGTGGTCAGCGCACCGCGCGTGATCAGCTGCTGCTTGCCCACTTCCACCACCGCCAGCAGCTTGGCCGGATCCGAATCCAGATCGACCATGTTGCCGGCTTCCTTGGCCGCCTGCGTACCGGAGTTCATCGCCAGGCCGATGTCGGCCTGGGCCAGCGCCGGGGCGTCGTTGGTGCCGTCGCCCACCATCGCCACCAGCCGCCCGCCGGCCTGCTCGGCCCGGATGCGCGCCAGCTTGTCTTCCGGGCGGGCCTCGGCGATGTAGTCGTCCACGCCAGCTTCGGCAGCAATGGCGGCGGCCGTGAGCGGGTTGTCGCCGGTGATCATCACCGTGCGGATGCCCATCGCGCGCAGCTGCGCGAACTTCTCGCGCATGCCGTGCTTGACCACGTCCGACAGCTCGATCACGCCCAGCACGTGGCGCCCTTCGCACACCACCAGCGGGGTGGCACCGTTGCGCGCCACCTGCTCCACGCGGCCCGGCAGTTCGGCCGGCACGATGCCGCCCAGCTCACGCACATAGGCGCTGATCGAGTCGGCCGCGCCCTTGCGGATGCGCCGTCCGCCGTCCAGGTCCACGCCGGACATGCGGGTCTGCGCAGAGAAGGCCAGGTAATCGGCGCGGTCCGGTTCGGTGGTGGTGCAGCCTTGTTCGCGCGCCAGGCGCACGATCGATTTGCCTTCCGGGGTCGGGTCGGCCAGCGAGGACAACAGCGCCGCTTCACGCAGCTGCGGCGCGTCGATCCCGGCCAGTGCATGGAAGTGCGTGGCCTGGCGGTCGCCGTAGGTGATGGTGCCGGTCTTGTCCAGCAGCAGCACGTCCACGTCACCGGCCACTTCCACCGCCTTGCCCGACTTGGCCAGCACGTTGGCGGCCAGCGCCCGGTTCATGCCGGCGATGCCGATGGCCGGCAGCAGCCCGCCGATGGTGGTGGGAATCAGGCACACCAACAGCGCGATCAGCAGCAGCGGGTCCACCCGCACGCCGACGAACGCACCGATCGCCGGCAGCGTGGCCACCACGATCAGGAAGGTAAGCGTCATCGCCGCCAGCAGCAGGGTCAGCGCGACCTCGTTGGGGGTCTTCTGGCGGTTTGCGCCTTCCACCAGCGCGATCATCCGGTCCAGGAAGCTGTGGCCCGGCTCGGCGGTGATGCGCACGATGATCTGGTCCGACAGCACCTTGGTACCGCCGATTACGCCGCTGCGGTCGGTGCCGGCCTCGCGCAGCACCGGCGCCGATTCACCGGTCACCGCCGCTTCGTTGATGGTGGCCAGGCCCTGCACGATCTCGCCATCGGCGGGAATCAATTCGCCGGCGCTGACGATCACATGGTCGCCCGGGCGCAGCTCGGCGGCCGGTACCTGGGTCTCGCTGGCCCCGGCATGCGCGGCGGCCAGCCGACGCGCGCTCAGGTCCTGCCGCGCCCGCCGCAGCGAGGCGGCCTGGCCACGCCCGCGCGCCTCGGCCACCGCTTCGGCGAAATTGCCGAACAGCACGGTCAGCAGCAGTATCGCGGTGACCGCCAGGCCGAAACCCAGCGGTGCGTTGCCGCTCAGGGTGACCGCCAGGCTGACCACGGTGCCGGCCATCACCACCGCCATCACCGGGCTGTGCAGCAGGTGGCGGGGCGAGAGCTTGATCACCGCATCGCGCAGGGCGCGGCGCCAGCCGGCCGCATCGAGCAGGCGCTGGCGGCGGTGGGAAGAAACGTTCAAGGGATAGGTACTCATGGGGTCACATCTCAATGCAGGGTCAGCGACAGGTGGTCGGCCACCGGGCCCAACACCAGCGCCGGCATGAACTGCAATACGGTCAGGACGACGATCAGCGCGATCAGGGTCAGCGCGAAGGTCGGGGTTTCGATCTGCAGGGTGCCCGCCGATTCCGGGGCCCGGCGCTTGGCGGCCAGTTGCGCGGCCACGACCAGCGGGATGATCAGCACCGGGTAGCGGCCCAGCAGCAGCACCAGGGTGCAGCTCAGGTTCCACCACGGGGTGGCGTCGCCCAGGCCTTCGAAGCCCGAGCCGTTGTTGGCAAACGCCGACACGTACTCGTAGAACACCTGGCTGATGCCGTGGAAGCCGGGATTGGACGTGCCGGTGATCGCCGGGATCGCCAGGGTCACCGCGGTGAAGCCCAGGATGGTGATCGGCTGCAGCAGCACCAGCAGCGCCAGCAGTCGGACCTGCGGGGTTTCCAGCTTGCGCCCGAGCAGTTCCGGGGTACGCCCGGTCATCAACCCGGCCAGGAACACGCCCAGCATCAGGTACACGATGAACTGCTGCAGGCCGCAACCGATGCCGCCCCAGATTGCGTTGACCAGCATGTTGATCATCGGCACCGCTCCGGCCAGCGGGCTGAGCGAGTCATGCATGCCGTTGACCGAGCCGTTGGACACTTGGGTGGTGATCGCCGCCCACAGGCCGGTGCCGTCCGCGCCGAAGCGCACTTCCTTGCCTTCCATCAGCAGCGGGCTGGCCGCCGTGGCCGAATGGCCTTCCAGCCATACCGTGGCCGCCACCGACACGCTGGACATCGCCAGCATGCAGCCGAACACCAACCCGGCCAGGCGCCTGCGTCCGGTGAACGCGCCCAGCATGAAGATCACGCTGATCGGGATCAGCAGAATGCCAATCAGCTCCAGCGCGTTCGACAGCGGGGTGGGGTTTTCCAGCGGCATCGAACTGTTGGGGCCATACCAGCCACCGCCATTGGCGCCCAGCTGCTTGGCCGCGACCATCGCCGCGACCGGGCCCAGCGGCAGTTTCTGCGTGTCCATGCCGGCGGCCGCATCGATCGGCGTCGCCTGCGGGCCGGCGGCCAGCGTCGAGGGCACGCCCTGGCTGGTCAGCAGCACCGCCCACAACAGGCACAGCGGCAGCATGAAGCGCACGCACGCGCGCACCACGTCGGCGTAGTAGTTGCCCACGTCCACGCGGCGGTCCGCGCTGAGCTGCGCGGACTGTGCGGCGTCCACGTCGTCCGGACGCGCACCGAACAGCGCACGCAGCGTGGCCACCACCAGCGCCAGGCCCATCATCGGCGTCACCACCTGCAGGCCGGTGATGGCGGTCATCTGCGAGAAGTAGGACAGCTGCGCCTGGCCGGAATAGTGCTGCTGGTTGGTGTTGGTCAGGAACGACACCATCGTGTGCAGCGCCGTGTCCCAGCGCATGTTGGGGATCTGGTCGGGATTGAACGGCAGCCAGGCCTGGGTCATGAAGACCGCCTGCACCAGCACCGCGATCACCACGTTGCTGAGCAGGAAGGCCATCACATAGCCACGCCAGGACATGCCGCGCGCCGGGTTCACCCCCAGCAGCCGGTACAGGGGCTTTTCAATCAGCCCGAACAGCGCATCGCCTCGCATCGGCGCACCGCGCATCACCCGGGCCAGGTACAGCCCAAGCGGAAAGGCCAGCACGATGCTGGCCAGCAGGATCAACAGGATCTCGGTCATGGTCGGCTCCGGTCAGAACGCTTCGGGCCGAAGCACGACGTACAGCAGATAGGCGGCGGCGACGAGCACCAGCACGCCACACACCAGGGAAAGCCAGGCAGGCATGGTCGTGGCCTCAAACGCAGGAAAGGAGGGCGGCGGTGCAGGGCGCACCGGCGACAGGGAACACAGGCAGATACAGGCTCATGGGACGTCCAGGTGGAACCACTCCACGTCAGGCGCCCATCGTCTGCCTGCCCGGCATAAAGGGGCCACGCCCAGCACCACGCCCAAGCGTAAAAAGTGCATAAACAAACGTAGAGCCGACCGTTGGTCGGCTGCCCCCGCTGACCTGCCTTCCGGTGTGCCGGCCGCTGGCCGGCTCCTCGCTCAACCGTCCGACGACGTCAGCCGCCGGCCGCTGGCCGGCGCCTCATGACCCTGGCCCGATGCACGGGGAGCCAACAACGTCCGCCAGCTCACGCCCGCGGATCGGTCCCCACGCCCTTCAACAACCGATACCGCTGCAGGGTCTCCTCGATTTCCACATCCAAGGCCTTGCGCTGCGCTTCGAAGGAGGCCTGCATGCGCCGCTGCGCCACCAGTTCGGCGTGACGCTGCTGGATGCTCTGGGCCTGCTTCTCGGCCACCGGCTTGCCAGCCAGTTCGCGGTCGCCGGCGGTGCCCAGCAGGCTCACCAGTGCATCGCGCAGGCTGGCCACGTTGTAGCGCGCGGTCTGCACGTTGTTGTCGATGATGCCGGTGCGCTCGGTGAACACCCGGCGCAGGTCATCTTCGTTCTCGTAGGTGGACAGCATCGCCTGCTCGGTGCGCTTGCGGGTTTCCTCCGCAGCCAGGTCGAGCTGGCGCTGCGCGGCCACCGCCGCCGCATCCGCGCGCTCTTCCTCGGTCAACGTGCGCTCCACCTCACCACGTCGCAGCCCGCTGGCCGCGCTGAATTCCTCCCGCGCGCTGTTGACCGCGTCCTGCGGCAGCGTATCGCTGCAGATCCGCTCGGCGCCCTTGTTCCAGCAGTAAAGCTTCTTGGCTTTCGGCTCGTTCTTGCCGCGCTGGGCCTGGGCCGACAGCGACGGCGCGGCCAGCAGCAGGCCGATCAGAATGGTGGTGGCAATCCGGCTGGACATGGTTGGCGAGCCCCCTGCTCTCAACGCGTAGGACGGCTGCCGTAGCGGGACCGATAGTCCTCCAGCGGCTGCCGGTATCCGACAAGTTCCGGATTTCCGGAGGCAAAATCAAGCAGGTCGGCCAGCGTGGCCACCGCCACCACCGGAATCCCGGCCTCTTCGGCCACCGACTGGGCCGCCGAGCGGCGGTCGGTTTCCGAGGCGATCTCCTGGCGATCCAGTGCCACCACGATGCCGGCCGGGGTGCCGCCGGCGTCCTTGATGATGGTCAGCGCCTCGCGGATGGCGGTACCGGCGGTGATCACGTCATCGACGATCAGCACGCGCTTGCCATTCATATCCGCGCCGATCAGGTTGCCGCCTTCGCCGTGGGCCTTGGCTTCCTTGCGGTTGAACGACAGCGGCAGGTCGCGCCCACGCTGGGCGAACTCGCAGGCGGTCGCGGTGGCCAGCGGGATGCCCTTGTAGGCCGGGCCGAACACGACGTCGAACTTCAGCCCGGTGGCCTCCACCGCATCGGCGTAGCAGGCGGCCAGCTGGACCATGCGCGCGCCCGAATCGAAGCGGCCGGCATTGAAGAAATAGGGGCTCAGGCGGCCCGACTTGAGGGTGAACTGGCCAAAACGCAGGGCGTCGGCGGTCAGGGCCAGTTGCAGGAAACGGTGGCGATGGTCGCTCATCAGGACTCTATTCAATTCATTTGGACCGCAAATCCTAATGCATGGGCGCTTTTTTCGCCCTCAGACCGCCTTCTCCCGCGCCGCGCAGCATTTCCCGGTCCTCCCCAACGGCTGGCACCGACGGCGCATCCCGGCGAGCCGTGGCGGGGTCTTCCCGGTATGCTTTCCCGGTTACCGCTCCAGACCCGGGTCAGCATGCGCATCATCAGTTTCAACGCCAACGGCATCCGTTCCGCCGCCACCAAAGGCTTCCTCGACTGGTTCCGCGCCCAGGACGCCGACGTGCTCTGCATCCAGGAAACCAAGGCCCAGGAAGACCAGCTGACCGACCCGATGTTCCGTCCGGACGGCCACCACTGCTTCTACCGCGACGCCATCACCAAGAAGGGCTACAGCGGCGTGGCCATCTACAGCAAGCGCGAGCCCGACCAGGTCATCACCTCGCTGGGCTGGGCCCCGTTCGACGATGAAGGCCGCTACATCGAGGCCCGCTACGGCAACCTCAGCGTGGTCTCCTTCTATATTCCGTCGGGGAGTTCGGGCGACCTGCGCCAGGGTTTCAAGTACGAAGTGATGGAGTGGCTGCGCCCGATCCTGGCGGAGTGGCTGGCCAGTGGCCGCGACTACGTGCTGTGCGGCGACTGGAACATCGTGCGCTCGGCGCTGGACATCAAGAACTGGAAGTCCAACCAGAAAAACTCCGGCTGCCTGCCGCCCGAGCGCGACTGGCTCAACGGCCAGTGCGCCGACGCCGGCCAAGCGCTGGACATCGCCGCCGGCCAGGGCTGGACCGACGCCTACCGCCTGCTGCATCCCGAAGGCCAGGATTACACCTGGTGGAGCAACCGCGGCGCGGCCCGGGCCAACAACGTCGGCTGGCGCATCGACTACCAGTTCGTCAGTCCTGGCCTGCGCGATCGCCTGCGCAGCTGCGCGGTCTACCGCGATGAGCGTTTCTCCGACCATGCCCCGTTCACGGTGGACTACGCCCCATGACCGAAGCGGTCGTCAAGCCGCGTCGCCCGTGGCAGCGGGTGCTGACCAACCTGCGCCAGCGCAAGGTGCTGGCCATGCTGCTGCTGGGCTTCAGTTCCGGCCTGCCGATCTACCTGGTCGGCAACACGCTCGGCTTCTGGATGCGCAAGGAAGGCATCGAGCTGACCACCATCGGCTTCCTGTCGTGGGTGGGCCTGGCCTACTCGATGAAGTTCCTCTGGGCCCCACTGGTGGACAAGGTCAACGCGCCGCTGCTGGGGCGCTTCGGCCGCCGCCGTGGCTGGATGCTGTTGTCCCAGCTGGTGGTGGCCGTGGCGCTGGTGGGCATGGCGCTGGTCCAGCCCAAGGGCGGCCATTTCGTCTTCCTGGGCATCGCCTGGGAGCACCTGGTGGTGTTCGGGGTGATGGCCACCGTGGTGGCCTTCGCCTCGGCCACCCAGGACATCGTCATCGATGCCTGGCGCATCGAAATCGCCGAGAACAGTGAACAGCTCGGCCTGCTGACCTCCTCGGCCGCGCTGGGCTATCGCACCGCGCTGCTGGTCACCGATGCGCTGATCCTGCTGATCGCCGCGCGGGTGGGCTGGCAGATGTCCTACGAAATCATGGCCGGCCTGATGGCACTCGGCGTGGTGGCGGTGGTGATGGCCCGGGAGCCGGCGCGCGCGCAGCTGGCCGTGCAGACCCAGGCCGCCCCGCTGTGGACGCCACGCGGCCTGTTCGATGCACTGGTAGGGCCGTTCGTCGCCTTCGTGCGCGAACACCGCAGCGGCGCGATCCTGATCCTGCTGGCCATCAGCGTCTATCGCATGGCCGATTTCATCATGGGTCCGATGGCCAATCCGTTCTACGTGGATCTGGGCCTGGCCGAAGAGACCGTCGGCGCGGTGCGCGGCTCGGTCGGGCTGGTGGCCACCTTCATCGGCATCGCCGCGGCCGGCCTGGTGTCGGTGCGCTGGGGCGTGCTCGCCACGTTGCTGGTCGGCGCGGTGCTTGGCCCGGCGTCCAACCTCGCCTTTGCCTGGCTGGCCTATGTCGGCCCGGACCCGACCAGCTTCGCCATCGCCATGGCCATCGACAACATCTCCGGCGGCTTCGCCGGCACGGCGTTGATCGCCTACATGTCCAGCCTGACCAGCATCGGCTACACCGCCACCCAGTACGCCTTGCTGAGCTCGTTCTATGCGATGCCCGGCAAGGCATTGAAAGGGCTGTCCGGTTGGGCGGTGCAATCGTTGGCCCAGGGCCGCACCCTGCTGGACGGGTATGCGCTGTTCTTCACCGGCACCGCATTGATCGGCATCCCGGTGGTGATCCTGTGTGCCTTGTTGATCCGTCAGCAGCGCCGACACGCCCCGCCAGCCTGACCCAGGTTGCCCGCCGCGCCGCGCTGGGCCATGATCACCCCCGTTGTGCCGTGGGGGCGGTGCTTGCCGACGGGGGAGAACAATGGTCGATCTGCTGCTGCGGGATCTGGACCCGCTGTTGAACGAACGCATCCGGCGCGTGGCGGTCGCACGCGGCTGGACCCGTGAACACACCTGCGTGGTGCTGCTCGAACAGGGCCTGTTCGCCAGCGAACTCGAAGTACGCAGCGGCTTCCAGAATCCCGAAGTGGACGCCCTGGCCGACGCCATCGCCGCATTGCAGGCATTGCCGGACGCCCAAGGGGTGTAGCGCAGGGCACTGGCGACCATCCCAAGGGTAGAGGGATCGCCGGGCGCGGATAGCACCGCGCTGCGCGCGGTTGCCGAGCATGGCTCGGCTGCCCTTGCCCCGGTAGAGCCGAGCCATGCKCGGCTGCTCTTGCTCTTGCYCTTGCTCTTGCTCTTGCTCTTCCCCTACGCCGGATGTATCGCCCCCAGAATCCGCGGCCCCCGCGCCCCGCTC
Organism: Stenotrophomonas sp. P5_A8; assembly: GCF_056400545.1. Classification (NCBI taxonomy): domain Bacteria; kingdom Pseudomonadati; phylum Pseudomonadota; class Gammaproteobacteria; order Lysobacterales; family Lysobacteraceae; genus Stenotrophomonas; species Stenotrophomonas sp. P5_A8. Next base: position 20,996 of record NZ_JBFULB010000056.1, read on the forward strand.
ACGCTCGGCAGATTCCCCGGCAAGCCGTCCAGCGTCCGCTGCGCCAGCCACGCAAACCCCATCGCCTCCAGATAATCCGGGTCCAACCCGTGCACCGCACTGGATTGGATCACCACCCCCGGCAACCGCGCGCCCAACCGGCGCAGCAGCTGTGAATTACGCACCCCACCGCCGCACACCAGCACCCGCTTCGCCTCGGGCAGGTGCGCCAGCAACGCGTTGGCCACCGTCGCCGCCGTGAGCTCCATCAGCGTGGCCTGCACATCGGCCGCCGCCAGCTCGCCTTCGCCCAGCGCCTGCTCGGCCCAGTCCAGGTGGAACTGCTCGCGCCCGGTACTCTTCGGCGGCGGCAACGCAAACCACGGCTCGGCCAGCCAACGCGCCAGCAACGCCTCGTCGAAGGTCCCACTGGCCGCAAACGCCCCGTCCGCATCGAATGGCACGCCCCGGTGGCGCTGGCACCACGCATCCATCAGTGCATTGGCCGGGCCGGTGTCGAAGCCGCGTGGCACGCCATCGCGGGGAATCAGGGTCAGGTTGCCGATGCCACCCAAGTTGAGAATCGCGCGATCCTCATCGGTGGTGCCCAGCATCGCCAGGTGGAAGGCCGGCATCAGCGGTGCGCCGTGCCCGCCTGCAGCCACATCGCGGCGGCGGAAATCGGCCACGGTGGTGATCCCGGTGGCCTCGGCGATCCGGTTGGCGTCGCCCAGCTGCATCGTGAACGCCGGATCGGCCAACGGCCGGTGGCGCACGGTCTGCCCGTGCGAGCCGATCGCGCGCACCTGGGCACGATCCACCCCGCTCAGCCGCAGCAGTGCAGTGGCCGCCTCGGCAAAGCGCAGCCCCACTTCGGCATCGATCCGGCCCAGCGCATCCAGCGAGGCGATATCGCCGCCTTCGCCGAGTGCGATCAGCTCCGCACGCAGCGCCGGATCCCACGGGTGGGTGTGGCCGTGCACAAAGCGGCAGCCGCCCTCGGCGGGAAACTGCACCAGCGCGGCATCGATGCCATCGGCGCTGGTGCCGGACATCAAGCCAATGAAGAGCGGGCTATGCGGATCAACGACAGCGGTCATGGCAGGCAGTCAAAGCGGGTTGCGTCCAGCTTCGGCGCAACCCGTCATCGGCGTCAATGCGCACGTACCCGCGCGCTGGCTGCCGCGATCAGCCGCGGTTGCGCCTGGCCGGCTTGGCCACGCTGGCGGTCTGGGTCTGCGCCTGGGTGTCGGCCGGGGCCACCTGCGGGGCCGGACTGGCTTCGGCATAGATCAGCTTCTCCATGCCCTGGATGCGCGCCAGCGCCGGCGCGGTCTGCGCGCGGAAGGCAGCCAGCTCGCTGCCACGCAGCGGCTCCGGCGGCGGCATCGTCACCGACAGCGGATTGCGGTGCTCGCCGTTGACGCGGAATTCGTAGTGCAGGTGCGGGCCGGTGGCCATGCCGGTCGAGCCGACATAGCCGATCACCGTGCCCTGGGCCACGCGCTGGCCGACCTTGATCGAGCCAAAGCGCGACATGTGCCCGTACAGCGTGGTGTGGCCGCGGCCATGGTCCAGGATCACCACGTTGCCGTAGCCACGCTGGGTACCGGCAAACTGCACGCGCGCATCGCCGGCGGCCATGATCGGGGTGCCGGTGCGCGCGGCGTAGTCCACGCCCTTGTGCATGCGCATCTTGCCCAGCACCGGGTGCTTGCGCGCGCCGAAGCTGGAGCTCAACCGCGCGAACGGGATCGGCATGCGGATGAAGCTCTTCTTCAGCGGTCGCCCGCTCACGTCGAAGTACTCGGACTTGCCGTTGCGGTCGAAGCGGAAGCCGCTGTAGGTCTTGCCGCCGGAAGTGAAGGTCGCCGCCAGGATCTTGCTGGTATCCACCTTCTCGCCTTCGCGCCAGGTTTCATCCAGCACCACGCTGAAGCGATCGCCCGGCTGCAGGTCCTTGGAGAAGTCGATGTCGTACTTGAAGATCTCGTCGGTCATCGTGGCGATCGCAGACGGCGACAGCCCGGCCTTCCGCGCGGCCGCATACAACGAACTGGTGATCTCGCCGCTGGCGACGATGCGGCGGGTCGACGACTCGCGCTTGATCACCTTCTCGGTGATCTGGTCATCCTTCAGCGACAGCTCGACGCGGTTGTCGGCATCGCGGTCGAAGCGGATCGTGCGCAGGTCGCCGGACAGCGGCAGGTCGAAGGCGATCTCCGCGCCCGGGCGCAGCTTGGTCAACGCCGCGCGCGCGCCGGGGTGCTCCAGCACCTGGTGCATCACCGTGGCCGGAATGCCGGCCTCGTCGAACAGGTTGCTCAGGGTCTGGCCGCGCTGCACCCGCAGCACCTGCCAGCTGTCACCGGGCACCTGCTTCTGCCGCTCCAGCGACAGCGGCGGCAACGGCAGGGCCAGGGTGGAATGGCCGACGGAGTAGGGCGTTTCGATGGTGTGCGAGAAGCCCGGCACGATTGTGGCCACCAGCGCGCCGATGGTGGCGAACAGGCTGGCGTGCATCCAGTGCCGGCGCGTCCAGCGCTCGTTGAACGCGGCGGGAAGATGCTGCTTGAGCTTCCGATGCAGGGCGGTGTCGTGGAGGACGTGGAGACGTTCCTTGAAGCGCTGCTTGCGCGCGCGGCCTTGATCGGAGTTGAGCATCGTCGGTCTGTTCCTGACTGGCCCGGGAGCGCGGGCCCAAACGTCGGTAACATAGACAGGTATAAATACCGCGTCAAACCCTTGTGCCTATTGGCTTTTGTGAAGCGCATGCGGTTAACTTGTACTTAACGTCATTCATGTAAATAAGGCATTGCCGGGAGTTGTCACGTGTCCTCGATTGAAGAAGCCATCGCCCTGATCGGTCGTGGCGCCGACGAAATCCTCAAATCCGAGGAACTTCGCCAGCGCCTGGAAAGCGGCCGCCCGCTGCGCGTCAAGGCTGGTTTCGACCCCACCGCCCCGGACCTGCACTTGGGCCACACCGTGCTGCTCAACAAGCTGCGCCAGTTCCAGGACCTCGGCCACCAGGTCATCTTCCTGATCGGCGACTTCACCGGCATGATCGGCGACCCGTCCGGCAAGAACGTCACCCGCAAGCCGCTCAGCAAGGACGACGTGCTCGCCAACGCACGCACCTATGAGGACCAGGTCTTCAAGGTGCTGGACCGCRACAAGACCGAAGTGCGCTTCAACTCGGAGTGGTTCGGCAAGATGGGCGCGGCCGATATGATCCGTCTGGCCGGTCAGCACACCGTGGCGCGCATGCTCGAGCGCGACGACTTCGCCAAGCGCTACGCCGCCCAGCAGTCGATTGCCCTGCATGAGTTCCTTTACCCGCTGGTCCAGGGTTACGACTCGGTCGCCCTCGAGGCGGACGTCGAGCTCGGCGGCACCGACCAGAAGTTCAACCTGCTGATGGGCCGTGGCCTGCAGGAGCACTACGGGCAGCAGCCGCAGATCGTGCTGACCATGCCACTGCTGGAGGGCCTGGACGGCGTGGCCAAGATGTCCAAGTCGCTCAACAACTACATCGGGATCAATGAGCCGGCCATCGATATGGTCACCAAGACCATGAAGATCGGTGACGACCTGATGTGGCGCTGGATCGAGCTGCTTTCCTTTGATATCAGCCAGGCCGAAGCGGTGAGCCTGCGCGAGCAGGTCCAGGCCGGCGGCCTGAACCCGCGTGAGGTCAAGCTGCGCCTGGCGCGCGAGCTGACCACCCGCTTCCACGATGCCGCGGCGGCCGAACAGGCCATCGCAGGCTGGAACGCCGCCGTGACCGGGCAGGGCGATGTGACCCTGCTGCCGCTGCAGGAAGTGGCGATCCCGACCGAGGGTCTGCGTATCGGTGCGTTGTTGACCGCTGCAGGCCTGACCCCGAGCAACTCCGAGGCCTCCCGCAAGCTCAAGGAGCGTGCAGTGAAGGTCGATGGCGAGGTCGTGGACGACGCCCAGCAGGTGTTCGTGCCCGGTTTTGAAGGCCTGCTGCAGGTCGGCAAGCGCACCTTTGCCCGCGTG
>NZ_JBFULB010000056.1:30000-31119 GCF_056400545.1 Stenotrophomonas sp. P5_A8
CGGATCAAGCAGGTAGGAAACTAGGACTTAGTGATCCGGTGGTTCTGTATGGAAGGGCCATCGCTCAACGGATAAAAGGTACTCCGGGGATAACAGGCTGATACCGCCCAAGAGTTCATATCGACGGCGGTGTTTGGCACCTCGATGTCGGCTCATCACATCCTGGGGCTGTAGTCGGTCCCAAGGGTATGGCTGTTCGCCATTTAAAGTGGTACGCGAGCTGGGTTCAGAACGTCGTGAGACAGTTCGGTCCCTATCTGCCATGGGCGTTGGAGATTTGAGAGGGGCTGCTCCTAGTACGAGAGGACCGGAGTGGACGAACCTCTGGTGTTCCGGTTGTCACGCCAGTGGCATTGCCGGGTAGCTATGTTCGGAAGCGATAACCGCTGAAAGCATCTAAGCGGGAAGCGCGCCTCAAGATGAGATCTCCCGGGGCACAAGCCCCCTGAAGGAACCATATAGACTATGTGGTTGATAGGTCAGGTGTGTAAGTACAGCAATGTATTGAGCTAACTGATACTAATGATCCGTGTGGCTTGACCATATAACCTCAAGTTGCCTTGGCCGACATGACATGTCGATAGATCCCAAGTGCACGCTACGTCACAAGACCAAACGAGAGGCAGGCGCTCAGGCGCGTCTCTTTGTAAAGCCGGCACAYCCGTGCCCGCTCCCTGCAAAGACACGACCTGCGGCGACACTCCAAAAGCCTCCCTGGTGAAATTAGCGCTGTGGAACCACCCGATCCCATCCCGAACTCGGAAGTGAAACGCAGCTGCGCCGATGGTAGTGTGGCTCAAGCCATGCGAGAGTAGGTCATCGCCAGGGTTTATACCCAAAAACCCCGCTGCTCATGCAGCGGGGTTTTTCTTTTTTTGCAGGCACCCGGTTTTCGAAGGTGCTTGTTTCTCGGAAGAGACCCATGCCGAGCCGGCGCAATGCGCTGCTCCAACCGTCTCCCTGGTGAAATTAGCGCTGTGGAACCACCCGATCCCATCCCGAACTCGGAAGTGAAACGCAGCTGCGCCGATGGTAGTGTGGCTCAAGCCATGCGAGAGTAGGTCATCGCCAGGGTTTATACCCAAAAACCCCGCTGCTCATGCAGCGGGGTTTTTCTTT
>NZ_JBFULB010000057.1:0-16702 GCF_056400545.1 Stenotrophomonas sp. P5_A8
GGCAAGGAGTTTATATTGGCTTGGAGAGATTTCTGGCACAGCGGAACGTGCTACGGCTTGACCCATCTCAACGACGTGGAATGCGTGATCGACCTAGACGGCACACCTGTAACGGTGCGCTATACGTTCGGCCCGCACACCTTTACCGATGAGAAGGAGAACGGGCCGCACTTCCACCCCGTAAGGCACGAACGGCGGTATATCTGCCGCCGGCGACACGCCTTGAGCTTCGAGGTGGTGCCCTTCATGCAGCAGCAGTTCCTGGAGGGCCACGTTCGGCAGCACTTCAGCCGCAATGGCGAGCAGTGGTTCACCACCGAGCTGGACGGAGCGGCGGTCTTCACGGCCATCCAAAAATCGGTGGATGCAGATTCGGAAATCAAGGTCCGAGTGATCTCGTCCTACCCGCTCGATCGGGGCCTCCAAACCTTGCCTACCCACGGAGCGCTCTACAAGGTGCGCACCCTGTTCAAGCGCAAGTTGGTAGGGAGATAAAAAAGGGCGCCCCGGTAGGGCGCCCTCGGTATTTCAATATCGGTAAGCTCTTCGGCAGCTATACTGCCTATCCCGCACCAGGCTGGGGATGGATCTAAAGATCCCTCGATGCACCACTCCTGTTTCCAGGCTCCGGTCGGTGGTGCCCTGCTATTGTCGGCCCCCGAGTGGCGCGCAGACTGGTCATGGATAGAACAATGTGTTGCGCATGCGTAACGGCTGCGTAACGCATGTGCCGCCCCTTCGTTGGCCCCGTGGAGCACTGCCGCCCTGTACACGATCGGCCAGCAGCGGAACACGCGTCGGAGGGAATCTTTCATCCAGTCAATTAGTAACTTTACTAACATTTCCGTCTCTCGCGATGAGACTACGCCCAGCCAGAGTTCCCGCCATGCGGGCCTCTCACTAATCCCCACACGATCGCCACCTTAATCGGCGCCGCCGCCATTGACGGGCCAGCGCATTTCGTTCCCTTGGCCGGCGCACGCGCCCGCTTGGGCTTCCCCTCCCCCCGCTGACGACTTCATGGACGAAGCAGTCGATCTGCACCGTCTCTTGGTCCGGCGGCAACCTTCCTGTACGGCGCAGACGGTCGGTCCATGCTGGGGGTCGGCATCAGCGACGGCGACATTCTTGTGATTGACCGATCCGTCCAACCGCAACCCGGCGACTTGGAAATTGCCATCTGGGACGGCACTCAGCCTACGTGCAAGGCGCTCCAGGTGTTCGAGCACCATCTGGAGCCACGCCCCGGTTTAATCGAATCGATTGGGACGTTACTTTGACTTGGCGCCCGACGCCTTCGAGATCCTTGTGGTGCTCCTAGGTAAAGACTGGCCACCATTTATGGTGGCCGGTCTCCCACTAACTATGCTGAGTCGCACACCGGTGTGCGTGGCTTGGCGGGACAGGTGGGACCGGCGGCCGGCAGGGGGATTGTGACGGCCGGYCAACGCCTCGCTCTGGAAGCGGCTACCCCATGCGTACCGCCGGATTCTCGCGGGCCGGGGCGTCCTGCTGCTGATCCAGGACCTGCACGGTCGCCTGCTGGCGCTCCGCACTGGCCACCTCCAACTGCTGCAGTGATTGCGCGACCGGCGTCTGCACGGCCACGTCGGTGGGCATGGATGCGCGGCGGTGCGCAGGGTCGTTCAGGTCGCCCTGCACCACGAAGACCGTGCGCCCGGCAGCGCTGTCTGCCGTCTGCACGCTCAGCACGATGTGGTCGGCCCGCTCCAGATTGCTCTGGCGGGCCAGGGCCATCACGCTGGCGGTCAGACGCTCGCTGCTCTCATCGGGCGCGCGGCCGGCCTGCGCATCGAGGGCGGCCACGCCCTGGCGAACCTGCTGCAGCAAGCCGTACTCGGGGTGGCCCGGGCCGATGTCGGCCAGCCGGGTCGGCGGGTGCCGCTCACCCGGGACGCCATCAACCGACGCGGTCAGCGGACTGCGGGTGATGCTGCGGTAGGGGTCATCGGCATGGAACTGGGTGGCTTTGTGCTGCCGCTCCAGGCGCACCTCGCGTGCATCATCGAGTTCGGCGATGCGATGGGGGCGGGTTTCCTCCCGCATGGACAGGTGACCGCCGCCGCTGCTCACGTTGACCCACTTCTGGTCGCGTTCGAAGTACATCGCGTAGGCGCTGTTGCCGCCGATGACATTGGGGTCGACCGAGGCGCGGCCTTCGAGGGCCTGCGTAACCTCATGTGCGGTCAGCCTGCCCAGATACGCGCCGCCGGCTACCCAACCCATCTGCTGAATCGCGTCAACGCTGGTGTCGCGCACGCGAGGGCCGCCGAGATAGTCGTTGTCGAGCATGTTCGACCAGATCTGCTCCAGCTTCTGGGGCCCGCTCTTTTCCAACGCGGCCTGCAGCAGCACACGGGGTGTCCAACAGTTGGGGTCGAGGCGATGCTGCTCGAATGCGCGATCGTGAGCGACCATGACGTCCTTGCCAGGAAGATTCAGCGCCAGATCCGGACGCTCGTTCTCAGACCAGTACTTTCGTAGCGCAAGATCCTGCTTGAGCAGCGTTTGCCCGAAAGACTCCCACTGTCGCTCGCTCAACTCGGCATTGGGGAAGCGTGATCCACTATCGTGCTGCGCTTGGGCGTAGTCCTGTGCGTAACTGTTGGCTACGCGGCCTGGCAGGCTGTCGTTGCGAACAACGCCGAGTGCCAACGTGCCGTAACCATCCGAACCGGGCAGCTGTGAAAGATAGTTCCAATACAGCTCCCGATTACCTGTGCTGGCATAGCTGCTCAGGATTCTGATGTCGCGCTGTGTCAATCCACTCATGCCTTACTCCCTGTAGGTGCTGTGGCTACCTGACCTTGGTGTGTGTCAGGACGTCCCGCACCGCATCTTCCATGCGCTTCCAGTCCTTCAAAAATGCTCGCTTGTAGTTAAGGGTGATCGACAGCTTGCTTCCCACATCCACGAAATAGTGTACGCAGCCGGCCGCAACTGGATCTGCGTCGTCAACCACATTGCCACCGTCCAGTCGCACACCATCCCCGCGGAAGGTGGGGCTTTCGCATTTGATGAAGCTGGTGAGGTCACCCTCCGCGCCGCGTGCAACGTACCAGTCGTCCTCATAGGCGAGATTGCGAACAGGCGGTTTCCCATAGCGCGCTTCATAGTCCTTCGAGTAAGCGGCCATCTTCGCCTCGTCAATAGCGTAGGGGGTCAATCCCAACGTCTCCGGCCCGGCTACGCGAAGGTCGAGACGGTCTCTTGGATCGCGACGCTCCACCGATTCGGCTTCGGTAACGGCTTCATTGGAGGAAAGCCGCGACAGGGATGTCTCGATGGGAATTCTGTCGATGTAGTTGATCGACACCGATATTTCCTTCCGGAAATCATTCGTCCGAGGATTCGCACGCGCCCCCGGCGGCGTCGGCGTCATATCCGGCCATTCAATGACAAGGGTCACGCCCTCGCCTGGCCACGGCGCAATTTGGCTGTCCAGGTAGTTGGCTGGAATGCGGAAGGTAGTCGGGCCCAGCTTCACATCCACTGGCGCATCGGAATAGGTATGGCCGTTGATGGTTCTACCGGTATGTGCAGGTTCCGACATGGCTGAACTCCCTTTCTGTTCGGTGGGCGGCGTCCTTGCGCACGCGCAGGCGCTGACAGCAACGGCAAGCGCCAGCGTCAGGCACGACCCGGATCTCATCACGCGCATGGGGACAGTCCATTGCTTGGTTTGGAGCCAACTATAGGCAAACTGACCGTCATGGGACAGCGACGGATTCAGGGTCATGGCACATAACCTGCGCGCTGACGCATTGGACCCCTGTGGCTAGAGTTGTCAATTGGCYTTGGTGCTTTCCAGTACGTTCCGTACTGCGCCCTCCATGCGCTTCCAGTCCTTCAGGAAGGCGCGCTTGTAATTCAAGGTGATGGACAGCTTGTTCTCGACATCCGAAAAATAGTGGAAGCACCCGGCTGCAACAGTGCCTTCCTCGTCAACGACCTGATCGCCCTCCAGTCGCACGCCGTCTCCGCGGAACGAGGTGCTCTCGCACTTGATGAAGGTGGTCAGAGCGCCTCTGGGATCGCGCGCAACGTACCAGTCATACTCACTGGCAGCGTTGCGGGCGTACGGCTTTCCGTAACGGGCTTCGTATGCCTTAGAGTAGACCGCCATCCTCGCTTCATCGATGGCGTAGGGCGTAAGTCCCAACTTCTCAGGGTGTGCCACGCGCAGATCAAGCCGATTCTTCGGATTTCCCCGCTCCACTGAGCCGGCTTCGGTGATGGCCTCATTGGAGGAAAGCCGTTCCAGCGAAGTCTCAATGGGAACCCGGTCGATGTAATCGATCGACACCGCAATCTCCTTCCGGAAATCATTCGTCCGAGGATTCGCCCGCGCACCTGGCGGCGTTGGTGTCATATCCGGCCATTCAATGACAAGCGTGACGCCTTCGCCGGGCCATGGTGCAATCTGGCTGTCCAGGTAATTGGCGGGAATGCGGAAGGTCGTCGGCCCCAGCTTCACATCCACCGGCGCATCGGAATAGGTATGGCCGTTGATGGTGCGGCCAATCTGCGTAGCCCCGGGCACCGTTCCATCCGGCTCCTGGCCGGTGGACGGCGGACGCGTGCAGGCCGTGGCGGTCACCGCGACGGCGAGCGCAAGTGCCAGGCACCGCCCGGATGACATTACGCGCATTGAGCATTCCATTGCTTGGTGTGGCGCCAACTATAGGTAACCTGTGCGCCACGGACCAGCCATGAAGCCGGGTGGCGGCGCCGCCGGAGCAACGCTGGCGATGCGGCGCCCGACCGATAAATCGTTTCGATTCAAACCATCGACAGTGCCGGGAGATCATGACCAATGCGCGGTTCAACGCTTTCGTGGCTGTTTCTCGGTCTCGCCCTGTTGGGCGGGCCGACGCGTGCGCAGGACGTCCCGGTGCCTGCCCACCTTTCCGACGACGCGCTGCCATCGCCGCTGGATCGATTGCTGCGCGACTACGAGCATGCGTGGCGGGCAGGCGATGCGGCCGCGCTTGCAGCGCTGTTCGCCGAGGACGGTTTCGTGCTGCAGAACCATCGGCCGCCGATCCGCGGTCAGCAGGCCATCCGCGCGGCCTACGAGGCAGGGTTCAAGGGAAAAGGTGGCGGGCCATTGCAACTGCGTGCCCTGGCCTATTCCACCGACGCCACCACCGGGTACATCATCGGTGCATACCGCTACGGCGCAGGCGGCGAGGTGGGGAAGTTCACGCTGACATTGCAGCGCATGCCCGGCCAGCCGTGGAAGATCTTCTCGGACATGGACAATCTGAACGCGGCGGAGAAACGCGCAGGCGTGGAGTGACGTCTGCGGCGCTGCCGACGGCTGTCAGCCCTGCAACCGCGCGACGGCATCCAGCGCGGTGATGTCCCCGTCGTCGAGAACAAGGTCTGCCGATGCCATGTTCTCGCGCAGGTGATCCACCGACGAGGTCCCCGGGATGAGCAGGATGTTGGGCGAACGGCGCAGCAGCCACGCCAGCGCTACCTGCATCGGGGTAGCGTGCAGTTTCGCTGCGATGGTCGAAAGCGCGGTGGACTGCAACGGGCTGAAGCCGCCCAGCGGGAAGAACGGCACGTAGGCGATGCCATCCCGCGCCAGCGCATCCACCAAGGCATCGTCGTTGCGATGCACCAGGTTGTACTGGTTCTGCACGCAGGCGATGTCGCAGAGCGCGCGCCCCTCCGCGACCTGGGTGGCGGTGACGTTGCTCAGACCGATATGGCGGATGAGGCCGCGCTGCTGCAACTCGGCCAGCACCGTGAGAGAGGGCGCGATCGACCCCTCGGCCGGGGCCATGACGTTGAACATGCAGCGCAGGTTGACCACGTCCAGCACCTCCAGGCCCAGGTTGCGCAGGTTGTCATGCACGGCGCGGGTGAGTTCGGCGGCGGACATCGTCGGCAGCCACTGGCCCTCGGCACCGCGCCTGGCGCCCACTTTGGTTGCGATGGTCAGCCCCGCGCGATAGGGATGAAGGGCCTCGCGGATGATCTGGTTGGTGATGTGCGGGCCGTAGAAATCGCTGGTATCCAGATGGTTGACGCCCCGCTCGACCGCCTCGCGCAGCACGCGCACGGCGGCATCGCGGTCTTTCGGTGGGCCGAAGACGTGGGGGCCTGCCAACTGCATGGCCCCGTATCCCAGGCGGGCAACGGCACGATCGCCAAGGGTGAAGGTGGGCAGAGCGGGCTGGTCGGTCATGGCGGGAACTCTTGGCGGGGATGGAGAAAATCTAGGGCCGGGACGGCTGTGCGACAATCCGATATAAAGCGAACGGGCTGTCCGGAGAGGCGAACAATGAGCACGCGGCTGGGCGATATGCAGGCCTTCGTCCTGGTGGCGCGGGCAGGGGGCTTCCGCGAAGCGGCCAGAGCGGCCGACCTCAGCGCGTCCCACCTGAGCGAGGCGGTCAAGCGCATCGAAGCCCAGCTCGGTGTGAGACTGCTCAATCGCACCACCCGCAGCGTGGGACTCACCGATGCGGGCAAGGTGCTGCTGGCACGCGCCGAGCCGGCCCTGCGGGAGCTGGATACCGCGACCGACGCGATCAGTGCCTTCCGCAGCACGCCGACAGGAACGCTGCGGCTCAATGTGCCGGTCAGTGCGGCGCGCCTGGTATTGCCGGCGATCCTGCCGCCTTTCATGGCCGCGCATCCGGACATCAGCGTGGAGGTCCTCACCCAGGAGAGTTTTGTTGACGTCATCGCGGCGGGGTGCGATGCCGGCATCCGCTATGGCGAGCGCCTGCAGCAGGACATGATCGCCATGCCGATCGGGCCGCGGGTGCAACGCAGCGCGACGGCAGCGGCACCGTCTTACCTGGACCGTCGCGGGCGGCCTGCGCACCCGCGTGATCTGTTCGATCACGACTGCATTCGCGGGCGGTTTCCCAGTGGCGCGGTGTCCGAATGGGAATTCGAGCGGGGCGGGGAAGTGGTGACCATCGTCCCGCGCGGGCAGCTGCTGGTGGAGATTGGAGGGGGCGTCGATCTTGCGGTAGCGGCTGCCGCAGCCGGCAGCGGCATCATCCATTTGTTCGAGGATTGGCTGCAGCCGTCTCTCAGCGCCGGTGTACTGGAGCCGGTGCTGCAGTCGTGGTGGCAGTCATTTCCCGGTCCTTTCCTTTACTACCCCAATCGAACCCTCGTGCCCCCGCCGCTCAGGGCCTTCATCGATTTCATCAAGGCACAAGCCGGGTGAGCGTGTTGCGGTGCGTACGCCGCGATGCAGTAAACGCGGAAAGGGTTGCCATGACCTACGGGGCTTCCCATCGCGTGGTAACGCGAGCAGCATCGCCGACAGGCAAGGCACCGGCCATTGCACGGAGGCACCATGATCAAATACATCGGTAGCATCGTCTTCCTTGGCCTGTGCAGCGCCAGTGCGCTCGCCGCCGGCCCGGCCTATCAACCCGGCTTTCACCCGGAGCAGTTGAAGGGGCCGCCGGCCGGCCGCCCCAACGAGGTGCTGGTGCTGGGCTCGCCGCACCTGTCGGCACTGCCGAAAACCTTCGCACCGGCGCAGCTGGAACCGCTGCTGGCGCGCCTGGTCGCATGGAAGCCGGAGGCGATCGCCGTCGAGGCGGTATCCGGGCTGCAGTGCGACTTCATGCGCCGGTCTCCCGCGCGTTATGCCGACAGCGTCGGCAGCTATTGCGTCGATACCGGCCCGGCCCAGCGCGCGACAGGCCTGGACGTGCCGGCCGCAAACGCCGAAGCCGAGCGGCTGCTGGCAACCTGGCCGGCCACGCCGAGTGCGGCGCAGCGGCGACGGCTGGCCGCGCTCTGGCTGGCCGCCGGTGAACGCAACTCGGCGGTGGTGCAATGGTTGCGCCTGGCACCGCAGCAGCGCATTGCGGCCGACAGCCTGACCGATGAACTGGTGGCCTACCTGGACAAGCGCCTGCAGCGCCGCGATGAATCCGTGCTGGTAGCTGCCACGCTTGCCGCGCGGCTGGGGCTGGAGCGGGTGTGGGCGGTGGATGACCACACCGCCGATGCGACCTCGCCCAAGGAGGTGGAAGCGGCGGCCGGTGAAGCCATCCAGAAGGCGTGGGACAACCCGTACACGAAGGCCCGCGCCGATGCGGACATTCCGCTCTACGCCCATCTGGACACCCCCGACGGGATGCTGGCGATCTACCGCGCGTACAACGCCCCGGAGGCCGCGATGCAGACCTACATGAGCGACTTCGGCGCGGCCCTGGTCGAGCCATCGCCACAGGGGTTCGGGCGCAATTACGTGGGTTACTGGGAAACCCGCAACCTGCGCATGGTTGCCAACATCCGCGACGTGCTCGGGCAGACGCCTGGCACGCGCATGCTGGCCATTGTGGGCGCATCGCACAAACCGTATTACGAGGCCTACCTCAACCTGATGCATGACGTGCAGCTGGTGGATGCCGAGGAGGTGCTGCATTGAGTGAGGAGGAACGCCGCTGTAGCGTTTGCCGTCGAGCGCTCGCTGTCCGATCACCTTATGATCTGAAACAGTCGGGAATCAGGAAGGCCGTATGTCCAAGAGAATGAGTTGGCTGGCTGTGTTCGTCCTCGCACTCAGCGTCTGCGCACCGGCAAGTGCGGCGCGCAATGTCGCCTCCGACATCCGGGCCATCGAGCAGGTGGTGGAATCGTTTCGGACATCGCTGATCCACAAGGACAAGGCGGCCTATATGGCGCTGTTCTTTTCCGACAAGCCAGAGAACGTCGGCTGGCAATTCGTCTCGGAGGATGCGCGCCTTAAGGAGATCCGCACGTCGAAGCCTGACGCGATCAAGGCACGTCGCATTCCGTCCAACAACTTTGTCGCCCTGATCGATGAGGTGGTTGGCACTGCGGAGCCTAGGGAGGAGACGTTCTCCAACGTGAAGATCGACACCGATGGCGACGTGGCGTCGGTGTCGTTTGACTACGCGTTCCTGGCCAATGGCGCGAAGACCAACTGGGGGAAGGAAATGTGGCAACTGGTCCGGACCGAGCAGGGCTGGAAGATCTTCTCGGTGGTTTACTCCATCAGAGACAAGCGAAGCGATCCTGCGGGCTGAGCCCATTGAATCCGATGGTCGGCGGTCTGCTGCGCGCCATGGCATCCTCCACACCTCGCCTCGCGGGTTCGATCTTCAGGACCCGGCGATCACGCTCTCAAGCACGTCTACCGCCGTGAATATGAACAGACTACTGTCGCTCCTGGTGTTCCTGCTGTTCTCCTCAACGGCCAATGCCATCGTCATTCGAGACGATGTCGATGACGCGCAGTACCGGGTGCCRGCGTCTGAGTTTCCCGCGTTGGTCGACATGCCCGGTGAAGGCCATGGCGTGCTGGTTGCGCCGCAGTGGGTGGTCACCGCCGCCCATACCATCCCACAGCACTCGGATCTCAAGCGGGTAGCGATCAACGGGGTCGACCGGGACGTAGAGCGCGTTGTCGTGCACGCCGGCTACAAGCCGCTGCCGCAGGCCTTGATCGATCAGGCGACGGCGACCGGCGAGGCCATGCTGATCGTGGTGTTTCTTGCAGCAGGCGATGACATCGCGCTGATCAAGTTGGCGCGCCCGGTGACCGATGTGGCGCCTGTCGCGCTGTACAAAGGCACTGAAGAGTACAACCAGCGCGTTAAGATGCTGGGCAAGGGCGCTACGGGCACCGGTGCCACCGGGCAAGATCCCAAGGCCAGCCATCGCGGCGAGTTGCGGCGCGCGTTCAACCAGGTCTCCAGCGCCTACGACCGCTGGTTCTGCTATGTGTTCGACAAGCCGCCCACGGGGCTACCCCTGGAAGGCGTGCTGGGCAACGGGGACAGTGGCGGTCCCGTGCTTGTGCAGGACGGCGGCCATTGGGTGCTGGCGGGGCTGGCCTCATGGAAATTCGTGGAGGGCAATGTGCTGACGGCCTGGCCCGGGCGTTATGGGCAGATCAGCTGCAACGTGCGTTTGAGCTACTACCGCGGGTGGATTGAGGGTGTACTTTCTGGCGAATCCGGATCGGCCCACTGACCGCGTTACGCGATGCCGGCAGTGAAGCGCACTGGCGGCCATCCTGCGGTACAGACCAAAGACGTTCGCTGGGTGCAATCGCTTTCCTGCAGGTCACTTGCCCCATCACCCTGCGAAAGCAAGGATGCCTTCCATGTCGACACCGCAACATTCACACCGTCGCGCGCACCAGAGCGCTGCTGAAGCTTCCGCCACGCGCGTAACCGCCACCGGACGGGATGAGCCGTACCCCGTCAAACGCCTTGTCATGGCGCGTCAGCGAGGGACCCGGCCGGGTCCTCCTGCAATGCGGTCTGGATCGATCCGGCCAGGTCGCTCCGGGTGAACGGCTTGGCCAGGATCGCAATGTTCCGGCCAAGCGCACCGCTGGCATCGAGGTCGCGCGGGTAGCCGGAGGTGAACAGCACATGCAGGCCGGGATTTCGCGCCAACGCCCGTTTGGCCAGCTCCCACCCGGACATGCCGGGCATCACGATGTCCGAGAACAACAGGTCCACGCTGACATCGGTACGCTCCAGAAGTCGCATGGCAGAGGGGCCGTCATGCGCTTCCAGCACGCGGTAACCGAGCTGGCGCAGGGTTTCCACGGTGTAGGCGCGGACATCGTCGTTGTCTTCGGCGACCAGGATCGTGGTGTCCTCCAGGACCTCGTAGAGTCCCTGTCGCGGTTCGCCGAGCGGCCGATCATGCGGCAGCGGCGCCGACGAACGCGGGAACAGCATGGTGATGGTGGTGCCGATGCCAGGTGCGGAATCGAGCAGCACGTGACCACCGGACTGCTTGACGAACCCGTACACCATCGACAATCCCAGGCCGGTGCCGCGGCCCACTTCCTTGGTGGTGAAGAACGGTTCGAACACGCGCGCCCTGGTTTCGGCGGACATGCCGTGGCCGCTGTCGCGCACGCGCACCATCGCGTAGTGGCCCGGCGGCACATCGGGGTTCTGGTTGCTGAAATCGTCATCCAGATGGGCGTTGTCCACCTCGATGGTGAGCCGTCCTCCCTCGGGCATCGCGTCGCGCGCGTTGACGGCCAGGTTGAGCACCGAGGCCTCCAGCTGGCTCGGGTCGATCTCCACGCACCAGATGTCCGGGCTGTGCAGCATTTCCAGTTGCACCAGTTCGCCGAGCGAACGCTTGAGCATGTCCTGCATGTCGCTGACCTGCGCGTTGAGGTCCACCGGCAGATTGCGCAGCGGCTGCCGACGCGAGAAGGCGAGCAATCGCTGGGTGACGTTGGCCGCACGCATCACGCCTTTGAGTGCGTTGTCCAGCGAGTGCGCGGCATTGCCGGCGCTGTCGCCGAGCCGGTCGATCAGCAGCTGGGCATACTCCACGTTGCCGGCGATCACGGTCAGGATATTGTTGAAATCGTGGGCGATGCCGCCGGTGAGCTGGCCGACGGCCTCGATCTTCTGGCTCTGGCGGAGGGCTTCCTCGGCCTGGCGGCGCGCGGTGGTCTCCACCGCTTCGGATACCACGGCGGTGACCTTGCCCTGGTGGTCCAGCAGCGGCCGGAAGGAAAATTCGAAGGCCCGCATGCCGGTGGGCAGGCGCAGCTCCAGCTCATGCCGGGAGGCCACCCCTGCGGCGGCCTCAAGCACCGCCTGGCAGACGATCGCCGGTACGCCCTCGGTATCGGCAAACCACGCCGATTCGCAGTAGACCGCACCGCGCACCTCCTGCTTGGTCGCCAGGATGGCGGCCAGCGAGGCGGAGTTGGTGTCGATGATGCGGCCATCCAGGGTCAGCAGATTCTGGTGCTGGAAGCTGGACTCGAACAGCGCCTGCAGCCGGCTTTCGCTGCGGTGCAGGGCCGAGGTGCGCTCGTCGACCTGGCGCTCAAGCGATTCGTTGCTGGCTTTCAGCAACGACTGCGCCTGCTTCAATTCGCTGATGTCGCGGGCCATGGCGTAGTACCCCATGACCGTGCCGTCGGCGGTGAGCTCGGGCACGCAGTCGACCTGGGCATAGCGCGGCGTGGCGCCGTTGCGGTGGGACAGCGTTTCGAAGCTGACCTTCTGGCCCAGCAGCACCTTGTCCAGGTGCTGCTGCATCTGCGCGAACGCCTCATCGCCGACGATCTCGCGCGCGTGCATGCCGATCAGGCTTTCCGGGTCGCGCCCGTGCCATTCGAAATAGGCCTGGTTGGCGAACCGGTAACGGTGGTCCTGACCGAAATAGGCGATCAGCGCCGGCAGCGAATCGGTGATCAACCGCAGCCGCTGGTGGCTGTCGTGCAGCTCGGCCTCCACGCGGGCCAGCCGGCGTCGCTCCTGGGCCTCGCCGATGGCGCGGACGATGGCATCGGGCAGCCGCTGCAGCCGCGACTTGACCACATAGTCGCGGGCACCGCGCCTGAGCGCCTGGACCGCGAGTTCTTCGGTCAGGGTGCCGGAGACGAAGATGAAGGGGATTTCCGGGGCGACCTCGCACGCCAGCGCCAGCGCGGCGTCGCCGTCGAAGCCGGGCAGTACATGGTCGGCCAGGATGACGTCGAACGCACCGCCGCGCAGGGCATCGAGCATTCCCTGGTGGGACCAGGTGCGTTCAACGGCAAAGGGCAGCCCGGCGCGGCCCAGCTGCAGTGTGATGAGTTCGGCATCCAGCGCATTGTCCTCGACCATCAGGATGCGGATTGGCGTGCCTGGTGCTGCTTCAGCCATCTTTTCTGCTCTTGGCGCCGAACAGGGTCCCGTGCGGCGGTGGTTGATTGGTGATGCCCCAGAACATGCCCAGGCCCTGGATGGCCTCCAGGAACTCCTTGAAGTCCACCGGCTTGACCACGAAGGCGTTCACGCCCAGCTCGTAGCTGCGGATCAGGTCCTGTTCTTCGCGCGAGGAGGTCAGCATCACCACCGGCGTGCTGCTCAGCGCGGCGTCTGTACGTATTTCACGGAGCACGTCCAGCCCATTGAGCTTGGGCAGTTTCAGGTCCAGCAGTACCACCACCGGGCCGCCATGCATGGCGCCCGCGTAGCGGCCCTGGCAACGCAGGTACTCAAGCGCTTCCACGCCGTCACGCACATGGGTGACGTCATTCAGCAGCTGGCAGCGGGCGAGGGCGGCCATGGTCAGTTCAGCGTCTTTCGGGTTGTCTTCCACGAGCAGGATCGGTCGCAGATCTCTCATACTTTGTCTCCAGTAGCGAAGGGGATGGTGAAGAAGAATGTCGCCCCGACGCCTACCTCGCCTTCGGCCCAGGTGCGGCCGCCGTGGCGGGTGATGATGCGGTGCACGTTGGCCAGGCCGATGCCGGTGCCTTCGTATTCGTCTGAATGGTGCAGGCGCTGGAACACGCCGAAGAGTTTGTCCACGTAGCGCATGTCGAACCCGCAGCCATTGTCGCGGACGAAGAACACCTCTTCGGTGTCGGTGCGCTGATGCCCCACCTCGATGACCGGCTGGGGCGTGTCGCGGGTGAATTTGATCGCGTTGGCCAGCAGGTTCTGCCAGACCAGCCGCAGCATGCCGGGGTCGGCCTGGACACGCGGCAGCGGCGGCACCGCCCACTGGATGGAGCGTCCGGCATATTCCATGTCCAGCTTGTGCCGGACATCCTCGACCAGGGCGGTCATGTCCATGGAAATCTGGCCCATCGTCGACCGGCCCATCTGCGAGAAGCTGAGCAGGTCATCCACCAGTGTTCCCGCAGATTGTGCAGACTCGACGATGGTGTCGAGAAATCTCTTTTCTGAATCGTTCAATCTGTCGCTGGCCGAGGCCCAGAGCAATTCCGAATAGCCCACGATGTGGCGGAACGGTGCGCGCAGGTCATGGCTGACCGAGTAGGAGAAGGCTTCCAGCTCCTTGTTGCTGCGCAGGAGCTGCTCGTTGAGCGCGGCCATTTCCTCGGCCTTGCGCAGCACGATGTCCACGATGGCCGCGCGCAGTTCCAGCGCGGCATCGCGATCGACCGCGTTCCAGGGCGATGACTGCCGGCGCACCGTTTCCTTCCAGCCTTCAAAGGACGTGCGCGGGGTAAGCGCGACGGTCGCTTCCTTGCGCGGGTCGCCGCCCCAGCGCACGGTACGGATGACCTCGGGGCGGAACCACAGCACGTAGCTGTCATGCACCTGCGAAATGGAAATGGCCAGTACGCCGCTGGCGACGTCGGCGAAGGCATCGGCATCCGTCCACAGGGACGGCAGGCGTTCGGTACAGAACAGATCGCCTTCGCGCTGCTGCGCGGCCAGCCACTGCACCAGGTGCATCACCTGTGCCTGGCTGGGGCAGTCGCCATGCAGGATGCACTCGCCCCGGTGCACGATCGCCGCGCCGGACGACTCGGTCAGCGCCAGCAGGCTGCGCTGGTCGCGACCGAGCGCGGCCATGAAATCCTGGTCGCCGGCCATGCGTGCGAGCAGCCGCACCTGGATGGCCCGGCGCGCGATGCGTTGTTCCACGCCCAACGCGCGTTCTTTCAACGCGATCTGGAGGGAGAGGATCTGGCCGATGAATTCACAGGCGGTGCGCACGTGATAGGGCACCCGCCGTGGGGTCCGGTTGTGGCAGGAGATCAGCCCCCACAACTGGCCTTCGCGCAGCAGCGACACCGACATCGACGCGCCGGTGCCCATGTTGCGCATGTACTGCAGGTGCACGGGGGACACGCTGCGCAGCGAAACCGGACTGAGGTCGGTGGGCGGGGAATCGGCCAGGGCGGCGCTGCGGACCAGCGGCACGGGCTGGTAATGGCTGTCGGCAATCAGCCGGACCCGGTTCTGCCGGTACAGCTCGCGTGCCTGGGCGGGGATATCCGACTCGGGGAAGCGCAGGTCCAGGTAGCTGGGCAGTGCGTCGTTCCTGTCTTCGGCAATGACCGCGCCATTCCACTCTTCGTCAAAGCGATACACCAGCACGCGGTCCAGGCCGGTGAGCTCGCGGACCTGCGCGGCGGCGAGATCGCACAGTTCGGCCAACGTGGCCGCGCGCTCGATCGCGCCCATGAAGTGGCGGATCGAGGGATACAGATCCTCCAGCGAGCCCGGCTCACCGGGCACCGGCGCTTCGAGTTCGACGATGAGGGTGTCGCCCACGCGGTGGGCCTGCACATGATGCGCGCCGTGCCCGCCGATCGCGTGGGCGCCGAGGAACTGCGAGGTGTCCTGTGCGATGGCTTGCAGGGCCGGCCTGCACCGCGCCAGTGCGCCGCCCAGAACAGTGTCGATGGGCTGGCCGAGCGGATCGCCGAATGTCTCCAGCAGCTCTTCGCGCGCGACCGCGCGCGCAGTGACCACCAGCGATGCCGGCTCCAGCACGAGGATCAGGCCGTAGGGCTGTATGGCGCCGGGCGTGCGTATCGGCTCGCTGGCGCAACCGCTGAGATCCAGGGGTTTTTCGCCGGACTTCCAGGATGACATGCTGTTGACCCCCACCAATTGCCGTGACTAGACCGCTCGAAGGACACCGCCGATCGATTGCCCGGCGAGCACCGGTCACTCTCTCTTGGTGTGACACGACGCACATAGCTTCGCATATCAGGTCTGCCGAACCGGTGACGATGCAGCACGGCGGAGGCGCGTGCAGGGCACGCGCAAATGCTGCGGCCTCAGTCGGACGCGTCGGCGACATACCGGGCGACACGTTCGAATGCGGCATCGGCCCCCTGCAGCAGCAGGGCCTCCTGGCGCTCATCGAGCGCTATCGCATCGAGTTCGGCGGTGAACGTGCGCCAGGCCGTGGCCACACCTTCCTGCGCAGGCGCCAGGTGGCGCGCACCAAAGTGCGGGTGCAGCCCCAGCCCGGCGGCCATCTTCAGGATCACCGCGCCACCGAGTGCCGAGCCCTCCACGACGTAAAGCCAGCCGAGCCGGTACGCCAGGGGCCCCGCGACCGGGTCTGCCGTGTGATCCGCGGGCGCGTCTGCGGCGAGATCGGCCAGGTCGCGTTCGATCAGGGCAATGCGTTGCCGTCCCTGCACACTGGGCAGCCGCTGCAGGATGTCCGGGCAGGCGTACAGGCCCTGCACGTCGGCATGCAGACGATGCTGGACACGGACGAAGCGGGCGAATGCCGCGCGGCTGGCGAAGATGTCCATCCCCAGGATCCGCGCATCGACGCGCCGATGGGCCTGGTCGGTGGCGGCCTTCAGACGTTGCGCACGTGACGTAAATGACGCGCCGGGTACGGAACGGACGGTGGGCTGCGATGACGGCACAGGGGGCAAGGAGTGGAAGGCGGACACCTATCGTATCAAGGCCGCTGGCACGCCTTTACGGGTCGATCCGGGTGGAGTCGACCCGCTTGCGCCCTTCCTGGGTGAGGTCGATGTCGCCATCTTCGGCCTGCGCCGCGTAACCGGCATTGACCGCCCAGTTGGCGTCCTCATCGGAAATCGGCCGGGTGGCGTTGATGTCATCCAGGATGCGGCGCTGTTCGGCGGTGAGGCTCACGTTGGCGACCTGTCGGCGCCCAGCGCGGGCACATCCTGCCGGGCACGGATGGCGCGGCGGTGATTTATCCACCACACCAGGCCCGGCAGCCCATACAGGACGGCGCCGACCAGCAGAAAGATCTTGAATGCGGTGTTCATGATGTGTCGATGTTCACGGGCGACAGCTGCAGTTCAGCAGATTCCCCGTGAAGCCGTCGTCCATCTGGCCGATGGATCCGGTAGTGCCGGCCGCTGGCCGGCTCCCGGCACCGGCCAACCGAAGGCGCAGCCGGCCAGCGGCCGGCACTACCC
>NZ_JBFULB010000057.1:16708-29546 GCF_056400545.1 Stenotrophomonas sp. P5_A8
CGGCCAGCGGCCGGCACTACCCACCGGCAGGCGCAGCCGGCCAGCGGCCGGCACTACCCACCGGCAGGCGCAGCCGGCCAGCGGCCGGCACTACTTCATGTTGGGCCCACATTGGCTTTGTATTGTCGTTCGGATCCGCTGCGAGGCCCCGCAGCACCCGCACTGGAGCGACGATGCCCCGCGACGAACCCGCCGAAACGACCGCCAGCACGGCCCCGTCCCCCGCACGGCGCCTGCGCCGCTGGCTGATCCGCCTGCTGGTCCTGGCCGCCTGCGCGCTGGCGGTGGGCATGCTGTGGAACAGTCGCTGGGCAGAGGTGCCGCGCGCGCTGTGGAGCCTGTCGCGGCTGCCGCCGCCGCGTGCGCTGCCGGTGCCGGTGGAGGGGGTGAAGGCCCGGCGCATCGCCGATACCTTCGGCGCGCCGCGCGGGCGCGACCGTACCCATGCCGGCGTGGATATCTTCGCCAAGCGCGGCACTGCCGTGCGCAGCGCCAGCGACGGGGTCGTGGTGGATATCCGCGAGGGCGGCCTGGGCGGGCGCCAGGTGTGGGTGCTGGGTCCGGCGCGCGAGCGCTACTACTACGCCCATCTGGAGGGCTGGCGGGAGGGGTTGGTGCGCGGTGAGGTGGTCAGTGCCGGCACCGTGCTGGGCTATGTCGGCGACAGCGGCAATGCCAAGGGCACGCCGCCGCACCTGCACTGGGGCATCTATGGTGCCGATGGCGCGTACGACCCGCTGCCGTTGTTGCGCGCGTGGAAACCTGCACCGGTCGGCGCCGCACCGCGCAGCGAATGAGTGCGCGGCTCGACGGCGTTGACCGACCGACGTGCTAGCGGTTGGATCGCGCACCTTCCGGCACGAGGGCTTCATCAAACAGATGGGTCGCCTGCAGGATCGCGGCCGCGTGGGTGTCCTCGCGCGGTACCGTGCCGGTGCACAGCGCAGGCATGACCCGCCGCCCGGCATCGGTGCAGGTAGCCAGGAAATCGTAATGGCCCACGTCGGGCGCGGTGCGCAGCCCGGCAGACGGGCTCAGCGCGGCGACCACCTCGGCGTTGGTGACCGGCGGGGCTACCTCATCCGCATCCCCGGCCAGGATCGACATCGGTTGCTGCAGCTTCCGTAGTTGGTCCGGCGGGAAGGCCTGCACGATCGCCGGGGCCATCAGGAACACCGCGCCGATCCCGGGGATGCCGTGGTCGTCAGCGGCACGCGCCATGTATGGCGCCAGCGCAGGCGATGCGGCGGCGGCGATGCGTGCCTCCAGGGTCGTGTCCGGCGATTCCAGCTGCGGCCGGCACACGCCATCGTCGGGCTGTGCGCGGCAGAACGCGATCAGCCGTGCCAGGTCCACGCGCGCACCGGCAGCGGCCAGCGCGGTGAAGCCACCGGCCGAGAAGCCGGCCACGCCCACGCGGCGGGCATCCAGGTGCGGGCCCAGTTGCGGGTCGGCCTGCACGGCGGTCAGTGCAGCCTTGAGGTCTTCGGCGCGCTCCCAGATCAGGATGCTGCCGGCCAGTGTCATCGGGTCGATGCCGTTGTTGCCGGGGTGATCCACCGCGATCACCAGGTAGCCCGCGCGCGCCATCGCGATACCGAACCAGCCCATCATCCGCGCGCTGCCGCCGTTGCCGTGCGACAGCAGCAGGGCAGGCAGGCGGCCGGAGACGATACCGGCATCGGCTGCTGCGCTGCCCACGGTGAACAGCGGTGCATCCGGCGGCCCGATGACGATCGGGCGCTCGCGTGCCTCCGGCGTGGCCGGATACCACACGGTGTAGCGCAGGGCGTCGCGCCCGGCGGCATCGCGCACTGCCGCGCTGGGCAGGTGGGCCACGCCATGCCGTTCGCCGACAGGCACCGTCGGCGGCGCGGCCACCGCGGAGGCGCTCACGGCAGCGAGCAGCAGCAACAGCAGTGGCAGGGTCAGGCGCATGCGGTGTCTCCGGTGTGTGGGGTGTCGGCCAGCGGCAGCCAGATCTGCATGCCGCCGTGGCCGGTGGTGTCATCGAAGCGCGCGTCGTAGCGCTCCAGTTCGGGGGCGTCGGCCAGGCTGAGCCCGGCCGACGGCAGGTAGTGGTTCAACAGCCAGTACCAGGTCGAGCGGATGGCCGAGATATGCCCGGCATGCCAGGCCACCACGTAGCGCCGCGCGGGGATGCGGATCGCCTGCCAGCCCGGGGGCAGGTCGGCGAAACCCGGCACCTCGATACCGGCGATGTAGTCGAAGCTGCCTTCCTCGTCGCTGTTGCAGCACACGCCGTAGCTGACCGCCGGTGCCCGTGGGCACTGCATCGCCAGCTGCTGCCATTGCGAAGGAATCGATGCCACCGATGCACCGCGATGCCGCGCGCCGATGCCGGCGACCAGCAGCGCATCGGCGTCGACGATGTTGGGGGGCTGCACACAGGGTTGGGGCACGTCATCGAGCTTGATCGCCTCGACCAGCGTGATATCGCCCAGCCCCTGCGCGCGCACCTGCTCGGGGGTGCGCCCGAACTGCTCGCCGAAGGCACGGGTGAAGGTGGGATGCGAACCATAGCCCGCGTCGAGTGCGACCTCCAGAATGTCGCTGGCGCCGCCGGCCAATCGTCGCGCCGCCTCGCTCAGGCGGCGGCCGCGCAGGTAGCGCACCAGCGAGGTGCCGGTGCTGGCCTGGAACAGCCGCGACAGGTGGAACGGCGACAGGCCGACCACGGCGGCGATGTCGGCCAGCGCGATCGGCGCGGCGTGGTGGCTTTCGATGTACCACAGGGCCCTGCGTGCCGCACTCATGCGGTTCCCTCCCGCTGCACAGGCACGCAGCGTAGCCCAGCGTGGGGACGGGCGCTTGGCCGTTCTTGCTGTGCATCGGTGCGTGCCAGCCTCGCCGCCAGCGCAGGGAATGCGCGGCAGGCAGCGTCGGCCGAGGTCTCAGGAGGCGCTCACGCCACGCCGCGCAGCCACGCCGCGATGGCCTCGCGCAGGCGCGGATGCGGTGGCACGGTGATGCCGAACGCATCGCGCAGCACCACCAGCACGTCGTCCACATCGGTCAGCCGCCGGCGCTCGCTGGGCTGGCCACTGCGGTGCACGGTGTAGACACCGGCGCCGAGCGTTCGCCGCCAGCCGGGGCCGGCCAGCGCTGCCCGCAGTTGCCCGGGGAAGGAGGAGTGCGGATGGGTGCAGACATACCAGTTGCCCACCACGTGATCGATCGCCGCCTGCGGCTGCAGGTCGAAGCGATACAGCGGCCGCCACGCGCCGTCGATCTCCACCTGCAGCAGGTAGTCCCCATCGTGCAGATCCAGCCGGTAGCGCTCATGCGGCGTCGGTTGCGCGAAACGGCTGTCCAGCCGCAGCGGGCCGGTGGGGGTGTTGCCACCGAAGCCGACATCGACGCTGTAGTCCACCGCCTCGATCCGCACCAGCACCAGCATGTGGGTGCGTGGCGTCGGGGTGTCATTGGTCTGTCCCATCACCACCCGCGCGGCGATCGCGCGCGCGTCGAACCCCAGCTGCTGCAGCAACGCCAGGAACAGGCCGCTGAGTTCGTAGCAATAACCGCCACGGCCGTCGTGCAGCAGCTTGTGCTGCACGCTGGGCAGATCGATGGCCACGGCATCGCGCAGCAGCGTGGTCAGGGTCTCGAACGGGAATGTGGCGTTGTGCCGGGCCTGCAGCAGGGCGAGGGTGGCCAGGGTGGGCGGCGGCGGGGCGGCCAGGCCCAGCCGGGCCAGGTAGGCGTTGCGGGTGTGCAGGTCCATCGGTCGGCCATCGGGGTAGGGGTGCCGCCACTGTGGCGGCTCAACCGCGGTTGAGGTCAAGCGCGCCGATTGTCCGCCTGCGGTCATCTTGCCGTCGTCTGCGCCGGTTACAACGGGCGCACCCCATCGCGTGCGTGGGCGGTTGGATAGAAAGGCCTAAAGTCCACGCAACTCCGGCCGATACCGATGCGTCCTTCTGCCTGGAGTGCGTGATGTCGGTCGTCCCCCACCGCCTGTCTGCGTCGCTTGCCCGCCTGGGCCAACGGCCCCCATTCCATCGCTTCGCACGCGGTATCGCGTCTCTGCGCAGGCTCAGTGTCGCACGCAAACTCAAGGCCGCGCTGGTGATCTGCGGCAGCGGTCTGCTGGTGGTGGCACTGGTCTATGCGTGGACCGGCCACAACAGCGAGCGCGCCGCGTCGACCTTTGCCGCGCACCAGCAGGATGCGGCGCTGGCGGCTGCGTTGGCCACGGAAGTAGCCGACGCCCGTCGGCTGCAGACCCGCTATGCCACCACCTTCGATGATGCCGACCGCCACGCATTGCAGCAGGCCCAGCAGCAGTTGCAGCAGTCGTTGGCGAAATTGCAGCGCGATCCCCACGATGCGGGCACCGCCACGGCCCTGCGCACGCTCGCTGAGCGCGCGCATGCGTTCGCCGACGGCATCACCGCATTGAACGCGCGGGCCGACGAGATGGGCCGTGGCGAGGCCGGCCTGCGCGCGCAGCTGGATGCCAGCGCCGACGCGGTGAGCACGCTGTTGGGCGACACCGCCCCAGCGGCGCTGACCGCGCACTGGCAGGCGATGCGCCGCGAGGAGGCCCTGCTGTTGCTCACCGGCGATTCGGCGCATGCCGACCGTGCCAGCGAAACCAAGCTGCCGTTCGAGCTGGCGCTGTCCGCATCCGCCCTGCCCGCTGCCACGCAGGACGCCCTGCGCAGCGGCATGGACGCCTATCAGGGCGCCTTGCTCGCCTACACGGCCGCCCGCGTCGGCCTGGATGTCGAGGCCGCCGCGTTGACCGATACCGCCGCGCAGATCGCGCCAGCGCTGCAACAGCTGGCGCGCGCGCAGGGTGCGGTACTGGACGTCGCACGTGGCCGCCAGCAATCGCAGGCCCACGCGATGACGCTGCTGTTCGGCAGCACCCTGGCCCTGGTTGCGACGGTGCTGATCGGCAGCCTGCTGTTGGTGCTGCGCGCGGTGCGCCGCCCGATCGCCGACACCCTGCGTTTTGCCGAAGCCATCGCCGAAGACCGCCTGGACACGGTGCTGACCGTCCACAACCCGCATGATGAGATCGGCCAGCTGGCCCAGCGGCTGGTGCACATGCAGCAGCGTCTGCGCGAGCGGATCGAGGCCGAGCGCGCCACCGCACGCGACAACGCGCGGGCGCGACAGGCGCTGGACAGCGCGCAGACCGGGGTGATGGTGCTCGATCCGGACGGCCGGATCAGCCTGCTCAATCATGCGCTGCTGGTGGAACTGGCAGTGCCGGAAGGGCAGTGGCGCGGGCAACCGGCGCAGACGCTGCATCCGGTGTTCACCCGCATCCACGCCGAACTGCACGGCACCGCCTCCACCCAGCATGAGATCGAACATGCCGGCACCCGCTACCAGCTGGTGGTCACCCCGATCATCGACGGCGGACAGCTGTTGGGTGCGGCGGTGGAGTGGCGCAGCCGCGCCCTGGAAACCACGGTGGAAACCGAAGTGGCCGCGCTGGTCGACGCGGCCGCGCAGGGCCAGCTGCATGGCCGCATCCAAACCGACGGTAAGCAGGGCTTCCTGCTGACCCTGGCGGTCAGCATCAACCGCCTGTTGGATACCTTCCAGGGCAACCTGTCGGCGTTGCAGGTGCTGCTGTCGGCGCTGGCCCAGGGTGATCTGCGGGTGCGTATGCAGGGGGAGTTTCAGGGCGTGTTCGCGCACATGCGCGACGACGCCAATGCCACCGTGCAGCAGCTCACCGATATCGTCGCGCGCATCCAGCAGGCCTCGCAGGCCATCAACGGTGCGGCGGGAGAAATCGTCGCCGGCAACCAGGAGCTGGCCGGGCGCACCGAGCGCCAGGCCGCGCATCTGGAAGAGACCGCCTCGTCGATGGAGGAACTCACCGCCACCGTGCGCCAGAACGCCGATGCCGCCCAGCAGGCCAACCAGCTGGCATTGCAGGCGACGGGTATCGCCCAACAGGGCGGGGCATCGGTAGCGCAGGTGGTGGTCAGCATGCGTGAGATCGCCCAGGCCTCCCATCGCATCGCCGACATCACCAGCGTCATCGACGGGATCGCCTTCCAGACCAACATCCTCGCCCTCAATGCCGCCGTGGAAGCGGCGCGTGCCGGCGAGCAGGGCCGCAGCTTCGCGGTGGTGGCCAGCGAAGTACGCCTGTTGGCCCAGCGCAGCGCCGATGCCGCGCGGCAGATCAAGGGCCTGATCGAGGCCTCGGTGGACACCGTCGCCGCCGGTACCCGCCAGGTCGACCAGGCCGGCGCGACCATGGGCCAGATCGTCGGCAGCGTGCAGCAGGTCAGCGCGATCATGGCCAGCATTTCGGCCGCCTCGCAGCAGCAGAGCGCCGGCATCGAACAGGTTGGGCAGACGCTGCTGCAGATGGATGGCAGTACCCAGCAGAACGCCGCGCTGGTGGAAGAAGCCTCGGCCTCGGCACATGCGATGGAACGCCAGGCGGCGCTGTTGTCCGAGGCGGTGGACGCCTTCGTGGTGGAGCGTTCCGGCACCCGTCGGGTCGCCAGGGCGGCGGCATAGCACACGCGGCACTCACGTCCCTTCACTGGCCGCTTGCGCGTGCGCTCACTATCCTGCGTGCATGAGCACCCGTCGCAAGCCCCGCACCTCCGCCGCCACGGACGCCTTCGTGCGCGTCCGTGGTGCCCGCGAACACAACCTCAAGGATGTCGATGTCGACATCCCGCGCGATGCGCTGGTGGTGTTCTCTGGCATCTCCGGCTCCGGCAAGTCGTCGCTGGCCTTCGGCACGCTGTATGCCGAGGCGCAGCGCCGCTACCTGGAGTCGTTGTCGCCCTACGCGCGCCGGTTGATCGACCAGGTCGGCGTGCCGGACGTGGATGCGATCGAGTGCCTGCCGCCGGCGGTGGCGCTGCAGCAGCAGCGCGGCACCGCCAGCGTGCGCTCCAGCGTGGGCAGCGTGACCACGTTGTCCAGCCTGCTGCGCATGCTGTATTCGCGTGCCGGCACGTATCCGGCCAGGCAGCCGATGCTGTACGCCGAAGACTTCTCGCCCAACACCCCGCAGGGTGCCTGCCCGAACTGCCACGGCCTGGGCCATGTGTATGAGGTGACCGAGCAGTCGATGGTGCCCGACCCGTCGCTGAGCATCCGCGAACGCGCCATCGCCGCGTGGCCGCCGGCCTGGCATGGACAGAACCAGCGCGACATCCTGGTCACCCTTGGCTACGACGTGGACATCCCGTGGCGCGACCTGCCCAAGAAGCAGCGCGACTGGATCCTGTTCACCGAAGAGCAACCGGTGGCGCCGGTGTATGCCGGTTTCACTCCGGCCGAAACCCGCGCCGCGCTGCGCCGCAAGGAAGAGCCGAGCTACATGGGCACCTTCAGCGGTGCACGCCGCTACGTGCTGCACACCTTCGCCACCACGCAGAGCGCGATGATGAAAAAGCGCGTGGCCCGCTACATGGTCGGCACCGCCTGCCCGGTCTGCGACGGCAAACGGCTCAAGCGCGAGGCGCTGTCGGTGACCTTTGCCGGGCTGGATATCGGCGCGCTGTCGCAGCTCTCGCTCAGTGCCATGGCCGATGCGCTGCGCCCAGCCGCCGAAGGCCGCTTCGATGCGCCCACCACGGCGGCCACCTGTAGCCGCGCGGCCGGTCGCAAGGCGCTGCGGGCGCGCGCGGCTGCCGGTGGCCCCTCGCACGTGGGCGGGAGCGATGTGCGCCGCACCCCGGATCTGTCCGAAGAAAAGCGCATCGCCGCTCAACGCATCGCCCACGACCTGGTCGAGCGCATCGCCACCCTGCAGGACCTGGGGCTGGGCTATCTGTCGATGGACCGCGCCACCCCGACGCTTTCGCCCGGCGAACTGCAGCGCCTGCGCCTGGCCACGCAGATCCGCTCCAGCCTGTTCGGCGTGGTGTACGTGCTCGATGAGCCCACCGCCGGCCTGCATCCGGCCGATGGCGAGGCGCTGTACCGCGCGCTGGACCAGCTCAAGGCTGGTGGCAATACGCTGTTCGTGGTCGAGCACGATCTGGAGATGCTGCGGCGGGCGGACTGGCTGGTCGACGTGGGTCCCGGCGCCGGCCAGCATGGCGGGCAGGTGCTCTACAGCGGCCCGCCCGACGGCCTGCGCACGGTGAAGGCCTCGGTCACCGCGCCGTACCTGTTCGAGACCGGCCGCGGTGAACGGCGCACGCCGCGCACGCCCTCGGGCTGGCTCGAACTGCGCGGCATCCACCGCAACAACCTGCATGGCCTGGATGCACGCTTCCCGCTTGGCGCGTTCACTGCCGTTACCGGTGTGTCCGGCTCGGGCAAATCCAGTCTGGTCAGCCAGGCACTGGTAGAGCTGGTCGGCGAGCACCTCGGCCACGAGCCGGTGGTGGAAGAGGTGGACAGCGAGCTGCCGGTGCCCAGCAGCATCGAACGCACCCGTGGCCGCCTGCATGCCGGCGCCAAGGCGATCAAGCGTCTGGTCAACGTCGACCAGAAACCGATCGGGCGCACGCCGCGCTCCAACCTCGCCACCTATACCGGGCTGTTCGACCACGTGCGCCGGTTGTTCGCCGCCACGCGGATGGCCAAGGCACGTCGCTACAGCGCCGGCCGATTCTCGTTCAATGTCGCCCAAGGCCGCTGCGATACCTGCGAAGGCGAAGGCTTCGTGCATGTCGAGCTGTTGTTCATGCCCAGTGTCTATGCGCCATGCCCGACCTGCCACGGCCAGCGTTACAACGCCAAGACCCTGGAAGTGGAATGGAACGGCCGCAACATCGCCCAAGTGCTGGCGATGACGGTGGAGGAAGCCCTGCTGTTCTTCGCCGAAGAAGTGCCGGTGCAGCGCCCGCTGCAGTTGCTGCGCGATATCGGCCTGGGCTACCTGCGGCTGGGCCAGCCGGCCACCGAGCTGTCCGGCGGCGAGGCGCAGCGGATCAAACTGGCCACCGAACTGCAGCGCAGTCAGCACGGCAGCAGCCTGTACGTGTTGGACGAGCCCACCACCGGCCTGCATCCGGCCGATGTGGACAAGCTGATGGCGCAGTTGCACGGGCTGGTCGACGCCGGCAACACGGTGGTGGTGGTCGAACACGATCTGCGCGTGGTCGCCGATGCGGACTGGGTGATCGACGTCGGCCCGGGCGCGGGCGAGCAGGGCGGTACGATCGTCGCCGAAGGCACGCCCGCGCAGGTCAGCCGCGCCACCACCGGCGCGACCGCGCGTTACCTGCGGCGCTGGTTCAAATAAGGTCCTTCTTACATCTGGGCTGTGCCTTCGTTCGGGTCTGTCGCGAGCGTTGGGGCCGCGTCGCAGCCGGTAGGCCCCTGGCGTAGCGTCCCCCAGCCCAGAAGCTAAAGAGAGTTGATCTCGTCGTTGTTGGGCGTGTCGCGACAGGGGTCAAGACCCGGCCAAACGGTAACGCGACGCCATGCATCGCGGCCCCAGCGCCTGCAATGCGCCGCGTTGCCCTTCAGTGCCTTGCCCAAGCCTCGATCTCACCGGCCTGGAACGGGCCCAGCTTCTGCTTGACGATGCGCCCGTCGGCCGCGACCAGCACCGAGTAGGGCAACAACCCCTGCGCATTGCCCAGACGCACGCTTGCATCGGCCGGGCCGGGCGTATCCAGCACGATCGGGTAGCCCACCGGCACCCGTGTCAAAAAGTCGCGCACTTCATCGGCCGTATCCAGCGCCAGCCCGACCACCTGCACGCCGTCCGCCGGTTGCCCGGCCGCAAAGGTGGCCAGGGCCGGCATTTCTTCCACGCACGGGGCGCACCAGCTGGCCCAGACGTTGATCAGCAGCGGTCGGCCGCGGAGGCTGGCCAGGTCGATCGTGCGGCCATCGATATCCGGCAGCGTGATGGGCGGCAGGGCATCACCGATGCCGGCTCCTGCCGCCACCACGCGCGGTGGCAGCGCCGGGGGCTCTGGCAACGTGCGGTTGAAGAACCACGCCCCCGTGCCGATCCCGACCAGCGCGGCAAACGCGGCCACCACCACCGTCTGGCGTGGCGGCCGCAGGCTCATCGGGCGGTGCGCAGCAGGGCTTCTTCGACGATCGCCTGGGTCAGCACGGTCGGCAGCACGGTCGGCGGCGCGCCGGGGCCGTACACCACGTACAGCGGCACGCCCACGGCCTTGTGCTCATCCAGGAACGCGGTGATTTCCGGATCGACGTTGGTGTAATCGCCGCGCATGTACACCGCATTGGTACGCCGCAGGGTGTCGTGGAAGGCATCGGTGCCCAGCACCGTGCGCTCGTTGGCCTTGCAGGTCACGCACCAGTCGGCGGTCATGTTGACGAACACCACGCGGTTGTCCTGGCGCAGCCGGTCGAGCATTTGCGGCGAATAGGCCACCACGTTGTCGCTGGCGACCGCCGCGGCCTTGGCCGGCGGCACCAGGCGGGTCACGCCCCACACCGGCACCAGCGCGGCCAGCAGCAGCAGCAGCGCCAGCAGGCCGCCCACGCGTTGGCTGCGCCAGCGGCTGCGTTCGAACCACCACAGCGCCAGCGCCAGTACCACCAGCCCACCCAGCACCAGGGTCATCGCGTCCACCCCGCGCTGCTTGCCCAGCACCCACAGCAGCCAGAGTGCGGTGCCGTACATCGGGAAGGCCAGCACGTGCTTGAGTGTTTCCATCCACGCGCCGGGGCGTGGCAGGCGCTTGGCCAGCGAGGGGACGAAGCCGATCAGTAGGAATGGCAACGCCAGGCCCAGGCCGAGCGCCAGGAACACCAGGATCGCCGGGAGCGTACTGGCGGTGAATGCGTAGGCCAGCGGTAGGCCCATGAACGGGGCCACGCACGGGCTGGCCACCACGCAGGCCAGCACGCCGGTGAAGAAATCACCGACCGGACCGCTGCGCGAGGCCAGCGACTGGCCGATGCCGCCCAGGCTGCCGCCCAGGGTGAACACCCCCGACAGGCTCAGGCCGACGGTGAACATCAGGTACACCAGCGCGGCGATGAACCACGGGTGCTGCAGCTGGAAGCCCCAGCCCGCAGCCTGGCCGGCGGCACGCAGGGCCAGCACCAGCGCGCCGATCGCGGCGAAGGCCACCAGCACGCCGGCGGTGTACCAGAGCGCATGGCTGCGCGCGCGCTGGCGGCTTTCACCGCTCTGCGCCACGCCGAGCACCTTCAACGACAGAATCGGCAGCACGCATGGCATCAGGTTGAGGATCAGCCCGCCCACCAGCGCCAGCAGCAGCGCGCCGATCAGCGTGGTCGGCGCGGCATCGTCGCCCGGCGGTCGGGTGCGCTGCGCGTTGTCGGCGCTGGCATCGGGCCTGCCGACGGCAGTGGTCGCATCGGTGGCCGGGGCGTTCGGGCGGATCAGCATCGGCTGGGTAGCCAGGCCGGCGCTGTCGCGTTCACGTGCCTGCGCGCGCTTGTCCTTGCCCGGCAGCGGGGCGATCACTTCATTGGTGTGCGCCGCCTCGCCTGCAGTGGCGTTGACCTTGCCCGCCGGCAGCGACAGCTTCACCCGGCGGGTCATCGGCGGATAGCAGATGCCGTCGGTCTGGCAGCCCTGGAAGGTGATCACCAGGGTGGTGTCCTGCGCGTCGGCGCGACTGCGGCGCAGCGGCAGCTTGACGTCGACCTGGTCGAAATACACCGCCACATCGCCGAAGTGCTCGTCGCGGTGCGACTTGGCCGCCGGCCACAGCGGTTTGTCGGGGCGGATGCCGTTGGCGCCTTCCAGCTTCAGCGAGGTGCGATCGCGGTACAGGTAATAGCCCGGTGCCGGGCTGAAACGCAGCAGCACGGTATTGCCATCGTCGACGATCGCATCGAAGCCGAACGCGCGCTCGGACGGCAGCGGCAGTGACTGGCTGCTGCTGGTGCCGGGCAGGCGCAGGCCGCTGCCGGCGTTGCCGGCCAGCGGGTTGTTGAACGGCGAGGGCGCGGTCAGTGCGGGCGCGGTCGCGGCCGATGCAGAGGCGGCACCGGCGGTGCCGCCGGGCAGTTTCACCTTCACGCTGCGCTTCTGCGGCGGATAGCACACGCCGGCATCGGCGCAGCCCTGGTAACGGATCTCCAGCGTCACCGTGTCGGTGCCGTCCTCGGCCTTGCCCGGCAATACGGCGGTCAGCCGCTCGCGGTAGGTTTCCACCTCGCCGAAGAAATCGTCGTGGTGCTTCTTGCCGGCGGGCATCTGCAGCGCCTCGGCGCTGAAGCCGGCGTCGGGCTTGACGGTGGTGCGGTGGCGATACAGGTAGTAGCCCGGGGCGATCTTCCAGCTGACCTCGATGCGGTCGCGATCACGCGCCTGCGCGGTCAGCCCGAACGCCTCGTCCACCGGCAGCAGGTCTTTCTCGCTGACGGCCAGCGCCGGCAGGGCCACCACGAACAACGCGCACAGCGCGGCAACACGACGAAACAGCGTCATCAATCAATTTCCTCTCGGGTCTGTGCCCGAATCCAATCCAGGTACGCCGGCAGGCCAGCGCGGGTTTCGACCGCGATGCACTCCGGGAGTTCATACGGATGCAGTGCCTGCAGCCGCGCGATGGCCGCGTCCAGGCGGCTGCCGGTGGTCTTGATCAGCAGTTGGACCTCGTGGTCCTCGTTGATCTCCCCGTGCCAGCGGTAGGTGGCGTGCGCCCCGTCCAGGCGGGTGACGCACGCGGCCAGGCGTTCTTCCACCAGGGCACGCGCCAACCGCGTCGCGGTGTCCGCGTCGGGGCAGGTGGTGAACAGCAGAAAGACGGGATCGGCGGTCGACATGACCGCCGAGTATAGGACCGCCAGACCCGGATGGTCCGATCGGCGCCATTGCGGCGCCGGTCGGGAGGGCTCAGTTGAGCAGCTGGCAGCTGGTCGGCTTGGCCGAGGTGAACAGGCCCGGGGTGGCCCATTC
>NZ_JBFULB010000058.1:0-16558 GCF_056400545.1 Stenotrophomonas sp. P5_A8
GCAACCCTTCAAGGCCGACTACCGCAACCCTTCAAGGCCGACTACCAGGCCAGCTACATGGGCATGCAGGCCAATGGCACCATGACCCTGGCCAGCGAAGGCGCCAACAAGTGGCGCTACAGCCTCAACGTCAAGAACCAGCTGGCCGATCTCAGCCAGAGCACGGTGTTCGAGGAAGCCAACGGTCGCCTGCGCCCGCTGAGCAGCAACGACCGCTCGGTGCTGCTGGTCAAGAAGCGCAATGTGGATGCCACCTACAACTGGTCCAGCAACCAGGCCACCTGGACCGGCGACGTCAAGCCGGACCGCCGTGGCCCGGTGGCGCTGAAGGCCGGTGACATGGACGCATTGCTGATCAATCTGGCGATCGCGCGCGACCTGGCCGCCGGCAAGCCGTTGAACTACCGCATGGTCGACGAAGGCCGGATCAAGCCGATGAGCTACAAGGTGGTCGGCAAGGAGAAGATCACCGTCGCGGGCAAGTCCTACGATGCCACCAAGGTCTCGCGTACCGATGGCAACAAGGAACTGATCGCCTGGATCGTGCCGGAGTTCCCGGTGCCGGCCCGCCTGCTGCAGCGGGAAAGCGGCAAGGATGCGCTGGACCTGACGATCAAGGGCATGAACTAGTAGAGCCGACCGTTGCTCGGCTGCAGGCCAATCACCGGCA
This sequence comes from Stenotrophomonas sp. P5_A8, assembly GCF_056400545.1. Taxonomy (NCBI): domain Bacteria; kingdom Pseudomonadati; phylum Pseudomonadota; class Gammaproteobacteria; order Lysobacterales; family Lysobacteraceae; genus Stenotrophomonas; species Stenotrophomonas sp. P5_A8. Next base: position 671 of record NZ_JBFULB010000058.1, read on the forward strand.
AAGGTAGAGCCGACCGTTGGTCGGCTGCAGGCCAATCACCGGCAAAGGTAGAGCCGACCGTTGGTCGGCTGCAGGCACCATCAACCGCATCGGCGAGCCGGCCAACGGCCGGCACTACCGGGACGCCAACGATCAAAAAAAACGCCCGCTTGCGCGGGCGTTTTTTCATTCCTTTTTGGCCTCTTCGCCAAACACCGTCTTGCAGTCCACGCGGATCTGCTCGCCGTTGTTGCGCCAGTAGAAGGTGCGGCAATGCCGGTTGCCTTCCTGCTTGTTGGTCACGCCCACCGCGTAGAACGCCTGCAGCACTTCGGTGCGGCTGACCGTGCCGTCGGCGTTCCAGTCCATGTCCTGCTGCTCGATGCCCTGGGTGATGGCGATGTCGGCATACCAGGCGTAGCCCAGCCACGCCAGCACCACCAGTACCAGCACCAGCAGCGCCTTGCGGCGGCGGGTGAACTTGCCGCGCAGGATCATGCGGCTACGCGCCGGATGGTCGCGCCCAGCGAGGACAGCTTCTCTTCGATGTTCTCGTAGCCGCGGTCCAGGTGGTAGATGCGGTCGATGGTGGTGTCACCCTCGGCCATCAGACCGGCCAGGATCAGCGAGGCCGACGCGCGCAGGTCGGTGGCCATGACCGGCGCGCCACTGAGCGTTTCAGCGCCACGGATGATCGCGGTATGTCCTTCGACCTGGATGTCCGCGCCCAGGCGCAGCAGCTCGTTGACGTGCATGAAGCGGTTTTCGAAGATCGTTTCGTTGATCACGCCCACGCCATCGGCCACGCAGTTGAGCGCCATGAACTGCGCCTGCATGTCAGTCGGGAAGGCCGGGTACGGCGCGGTGGTCAGGTTGACCGCACGCGGGCGCTTGCCGCCCATGTCCAGGGTGATGCTGTCGTCGGTGGTTTCGATGTGCGCACCGGCTTCGACCAGCTTGGACAGCACCGCGTCCATCGTGTTCGGGCGCGCGCGGTTGACGGTGACCTTGCCGCCGGTCATCGCCGCGGCGACCAGGAAGGTGCCGGTCTCGATGCGGTCGGGCAGCACTTCATGACGGCCGCCGGACAGCTTTTCCACGCCTTCGATCACCAGGCGGGCGGTGCCCAGGCCTTCGATCTTCGCGCCGAGCGCGATCAGGCAGTGCGCCAGGTCGGTGACTTCCGGCTCCATCGCGGCATTGTCGAGCACGGTGGTGCCTTCAGCCAGCACGGCGGCCATCAGCACGTTCTCGGTGCCGGTGACGCTGACCATGTCGAAGGTGAAGTGCGCGCCCTTCAGGCGCTTGGCCTGGGCCTTGATGAAGCCGTTCTCGACGGTGATCTCCGCACCGAGGGCCTGCAGGCCCTTGATGTGCTGGTCCACCGGCCGCGAGCCGATCGCGCAGCCGCCGGGCAGCGACACTTCGGCCGCGCCGAAGCGGGCCAGCAGCGGGCCCAGCACCAGGATCGAGGCGCGCATGGTGCGCACCAGTTCGTACGGGGCCACGTGCTGGTTGACCGGGCGCGGATCGACCACGATCGCGCTGCCACGCGACAGCGTGCCCTGGTCGATGGTGACCTTGGCCCCCAGTTCGCCGAGCAGCTTCACCGTGGTGACCACATCGTGCAGGTGCGGCACGTTGGTGATCTCCACCGGCGCATCGGCCAGCAGGGTGGCGCACAGGATGGGGAGGACGGCGTTCTTGGCGCCGGAAATGTTCACTTCACCGTGCAGCGGCTTGCCGCCGGTCACTACGATCTTGGCCATGGAGTCTACTTTGAATGAGGTAGAGCCGACCGTTGGTCGGCTGATCTAATCGGTCCGCGGACTAACCCGCTTCGCCCGGGGTCACGGTCTTCAGCGCCAGCGCGTGGATCGCCCCGCCCATCAGATCGCCCAGGGTGGCATAGACCATGCGGTGGCGCGCCAGCGGCAGTTTGCCGGCAAAAGCGTCGCAGACCACGGTGGCCTCGAAGTGCACGCCATCGTCGCCCTGCACGTCCGCGCGGGCGCCGGGGAGGCCGGTTTCGATCAGATTGCGGATGGTCTCGGCGTCCAACGGGCTTTCCTAATAAAATGAGCGCTCATTCTACTCTTCCGCGTGGCGCCCGCATGGCTGTATCGCCCCTGCTCCCTCATCCGGCCGACCCTGCGGCACTGGTCGCCAGCGGCCGCCGCGTGTTCCAGATCGAGGCCGATGCCCTGGCCGCCGTCGCCGATCGCCTCGGCGATGCCTTCAGCCAGGCCTGCCAGCTGATCCTGCAGGGCAAGGGCCGGGTGGTGGCCACCGGCATGGGCAAATCCGGCCATGTGGCGCGCAAGATCGCCGCTACGCTGGCGTCCACCGGCACCCCGGCGTTCTACGTGCACCCCGGTGAAGCCGGCCACGGCGACCTCGGCATGATCACCGAGGCCGATGTCGTGGTGGCGCTGTCCTACTCGGGCGAGTCCGACGAGCTGCTGATGCTGCTGCCCGTGCTCAAGCGCCAGGGCAACCGGCTGATCGCCATGACCGGCCGGCCGCAGTCCAGCCTGGCCCTGGCGGCCGACGTTCATCTGGATGTCAGCGTGCCAGCCGAGGCCTGCCCGCTGGCGCTGGCCCCCACCTCCAGCACCACCGCCTCGCTGGCGATGGGCGATGCGCTGGCGGTGGCCCTGCTGGACGCGCGCGGCTTCACCGCCGACGATTTCGCCCGCTCGCACCCCGCCGGCAGCCTCGGCCGCCGGCTGCTGCTGCACATCACCGATGTGATGCACAGCGGCGAGGAACTGCCGCGCGTGGACGCGGGCGCCACGCTCAGCGAGGCCCTGGTGGAGATGAGCCGCAAGCGGTTGGGCATGACCGCCGTGGTCGATGCCGACGACCGCCTGATCGGCCTGTTCACCGACGGCGACCTGCGCCRCGCGCTGGATACCGATCTGGACGTGCGCAGTGCGAAGATCGCCGAGGTGATGACCCGCAATCCGCGCACCATCGGCGCCGACCAGCTCGCCGCCGAGGCCGCCCGGCTGATGGAAACCCACAAGATCACCGGCCTGATGGTGGTCGACGCCGCCGGCCGGCTGGTCGGCGCACTCAACATTCATGACCTGTTGCGGGCGCGGGTGGTTTAAACCACAGTTCCCTTCCTCCATTCAGCCAACCTGCCCCCTGCCGATGCCCTATTCCCCGCTGCCCGGTTTCCCGTCCCACCTGCATGCCATCGCCGGCCGTATCCGGCTGGCCTGCTTCGACGTGGACGGCACGCTCACCGATGGTCGGCTCTACTACGACCGTGACGGCAACGAGAGCAAGGCGTATTACGTGCAGGACGGACTTGGCCTGAAACTGCTGCAGCAGCACGGCATCCACCCGGTGTTGATCACCGCGCGCAACAGCCTGTCCGCGCAGAAGCGCGGCGCGGACCTGGGCATCGACACCCAGATCGCGGTCGGCGACAAGCTCGCCAGCGTGCGTGCACTGTGCGACACCCATGGCATCGGCCTGGAGCAGGTCGCGTTCATGGGCGATGACCTGCCCGACCTGGCGCCGCTGTGCGCGGTCGGCCTGGCCGTCGCGCCGGCCAACGCCCATCCGTGGATCGCCGAGCGCGTGCACTGGCAGACCCGTGCCGACGGCGGCCGTGGCGCCGCACGCGAGCTGTGCGACGTGCTGCTGGCCGCGCAGGGCCATGTGGATGCGGTGCTGGCGAGGTTCGGCGCATGACCTGGCGCAACGCCTTGGGCGCCCTGCTGCTGGTCGCCGCGCTGCTCAGCGGCTGGTCGCTGCTGCGCCACCGCGACAAGCCGGCTGCCGACGTCACCGACGACGGCACCAAGGACTATGTGCTGCACGACTTCCAGATCGTGGCGCTGGACGACCAGGGCAAGGAATCCACCACCCTGCAGGCCCCGCTGCTGGAGCGCCTGCGCAGCGATGAGACGATGAGCATCGTCACCCCGCTGTTCCTGCTGCCCGACAACGAAGGTAACCACTGGGAACTGCGCAGCGAAAAAGGCTGGGTGAGCGCCAACGGCGAACAGCTCAAGCTGACCGGCAACGTCAGCGGCGACAGCCCGAAGGTGCCCAGCGTGCCGCCGACTACCTTCCGTACCGACCACCTGGACGTGTTCCCCAAGGAAAACCGCGCCAAGACCGACGCCCTGGTCACCATGACCCGCCCGGGCATGACCCAGTCCGGGGTCGGCTTCGAGCTGGATTCCAAGAGCAAGACCTACACCTTCCTGAGCCAGTCCAAGGGCCGCTACACGCCCCAACGCTGAGCCGGTGCCGCCCGGGCGACGTCCTCTGGACCGGCGCCGGCGGCACAGCACCACCCGACTCACCGGCCAGGCCCACCCGCCTGGCCACGACCCCGACAATGCCCGGCCGCCCCCGGCCACGCCCCCTACACTGGCAGGACAAACCAACTCCATGAAGATCCTATTTGCAGCCGCCTGCGCGATCAGCCTTCTGGTCCCCTTCGCCGCCAGCGCGAAGTCCACGGACCGCAACGAAGACATGGCCATCGACGCCGGCGCCCAGTCCGGCACACTGGTCGGAGACGGCAAGACCGTGCTTTCCCAGGGCGTGATCGTCACCCAGGGCACCCTGGACCTGCGCTCTTCGGACGCGGAGATCTACATGAAGGACGGCGAGGCGGTGCGCGCGGTGTTTACCGGCAAGCAGGCCAAGCTCAAGCAGCAGCTCGATGACGGCACCTGGATGGACGCCAGCGCCGACCGCATCGACTACGACATCAAGTCCGAAGTGCTGACCATGACCGGCAACTACCACGTCAAGAGCGCGCGTGGCACCAATGCCGGCCAGAAGATGACCTACAACACCCGCACCGGCGAGATGAACAGCGGCGGCGACGGCACCCGCGTGCGCACCGTGATCCCGCCCAAGAACAAGACCGCCGCCCCGGCAGCCGCCACGCCGGCAACCAAGACCACCGTTCCCACCGCCGGGAGCAAGAAGTAATGCTCGTCGCCAAAGGTCTGCGCAAGCGCTACAAGCAGCGCGAAGTGGTCAAGGATTTCGGCCTGACCCTGGAGGCCGGTGAAGTGGTCGGCCTGCTCGGCCCCAACGGTGCCGGCAAGACCACCTGCTTCTACATGATCGTCGGTCTGGTCGAGACCGACGCCGGCAGCATCGTGCTGGACGGCAAGGACATCACCAGCGACCCGATGTATACCCGCGCCAAGCAGGGCGTGGGCTACCTGCCGCAGGAACCGTCGGTGTTCCGCAAGCTGACCGTGGCCGACAACCTGCGCCTGGTGCTGGAACTGCGCGAAGACCTGGACAAGGCCGGCCGCGAAAAGGAACTGGCCAGCCTGCTGGACGAACTGCAGATCAACCACGTGGCCGACCAGCTCGGTGCCAGCCTCTCCGGTGGCGAGCGCCGCCGCTGTGAAATCGCCCGCGCGCTGGCCGCCAAACCGCGCCTGATCCTGCTCGACGAACCCTTCGCCGGTGTCGACCCGATCTCGGTCGGTGAAATCCAGCGCATCGTCACCCATCTCAAGCAGCGTGGCATCGGCGTGCTGATCACCGACCACAATGTCCGCGAAACCTTGGGAATCTGCGACCGCGCGTATATCCTCAACGAAGGCAGCGTGCTGGCACAGGGCGCGCCGGACGAGATCCTGGCCAACGCCGACGTCCGCCGCGTCTACCTTGGGGACACCTTCAAGCTCTGATCCAGCGGCCGCCGCAACGCCTTCCTTCCGTTCGGCACAGGCATGAAAGCACGGCTGCAGACATCGCTGGGACAACAACTGGTCATGACGCCGCAGCTGCGTCAGGCCATCAAGCTGTTGCAGATGTCCAGCGCAGAACTGGAGCTGGAAATCGCCGAGGCGGTGGAGACCAACCCGCTGCTGGACTGGGCCGAGAACGCCGAGCCGACGCTGGACGTTGCGCCCAGCGACGACGAGCGCCCGCCGACACCGGCCGACACGCACACCGACGGCGAGCACCAGGCCTCGGCCAGCGACGACTGGTCGCCCGGTGAAGGCGACTGGAGCAGCGGCAACAGCGGTGGCTCGTTCGACGATGACGACAACGGCAGCGCTGCCGAGCGCGTGGCCGAAACCGAAAGCCTGGCCGACCACCTGCTGTGGCAGCTGCACCTGTCGCACCTGTCCACGCGCGACCGCAGCATCGGCGCGGCGCTGATCGACGCCTTCGAAGACGACGGCTACCTGCGCGAGCCACTGTCGGCCATCGCCGACACGCTGCTCCCGGCCATTCACGCCGATGAAGCCGAAATACTGACCGTGCTGCACCAGATCCAGCGCTTCGACCCGATCGGAGTCGGCGCGCGCAGCCTGGGCGAATGCCTGCAGCTGCAGCTGGACGTGCTGTCCGCCGATACCCCCGGCCTGGCGCTGGCCCGGCGCATCGCCGACGGCCCGCTGGAACGGTTGCCACGCAGTGGCGTGGCCGGGTTGGCGCAGGAACTGCGCGAACCGCTGGCCGAGGTCGACACCGCCGTGCAGCTGCTGCGCTCGCTGGACCCGCGTCCAGGGACCCAGATCGGCGAGCTGGCCCATGACAGCTACGTGGTGCCCGATTGCGTGGTTTGGCGCCAGAACGGGGTGTGGCGCGCCGCCCTGGCCGCCCATGCCGGACCGAAGGTGGTGATCCACCGCGGCTACGAGCAGATGATCCGCCGTTGCGGTGACGCCGACGCCGGCTACCTGCGCGCCCACCTGCAGGAAGCGCGCTGGCTGCTCAAGGGCCTGGAGGCGCGTGGCGAAACCCTGCTGAGGGTGATGCGCAGCCTGCTGCAGCAGCAGGCCGCGTTCCTGGAGTTCGGCGAACAGGCGCTGCGCCCGCTGACCCTGCGCGAGGTCGCCGGCGAACTGGGCCTGCACGAATCCACCATTTCCCGCGCCATCGCCCGCAAGTACGTGCGCACCCCGCGTGGCACCCTGCCGCTGCGCGCGTTCTTCGCCTCCGGCATCGACACCGACAGCGGCGGCGAAGCCTCCAGCACCGCCATCCAGGCCATGATCCGGCGCCTGATCGACGACGAGAACCCGCGCAAGCCGCTTTCTGACGCCAAGCTGGCTGACCTGCTCAAGACCACCGGAATACCGGTGGCGCGCCGCACCGTGGCGAAGTATCGTGAGGCCATGAACATTTCCGCCTCGCACGAAAGGGTACGAATCGTCTGACGCTCCACCGCGCCTGGCGGGAAGGTTCATTGGCACATCCGAACAAAGGAGATACCCGATGCGCATCGAGACGTTTGGCAAAGACGTGGAAGTCACCCCGGCCCTGCAGGAATACGTGGAAACCAAGTTGCAGCGCCTGGGCAAGCACTTCGACCAGCACTGCGAGGTTCGGGTGACCCTTGAGCTGCGCAAGAACGAGCATCACGCCGATGCCAGTGCCAACGTTCCCGGCCAGACCCTGCACGCCGAGGCCGGCGGCCAGACCATGTATGCGGCGATCGACATCCTGGCCGACAAGCTGGACCGCCTTGTGATCAAGCACAAGGAGAAAAAACAGCAGCACGCACCGCTGCCCGTGGGCGACAATGACGACTGACGTCCTCGCGCTTTCCCTGACATGCCCTTGACTGATCTTCTGGCGGCCGTGCGCACGCAAGTGTTGCCGGCCGCCGATCGCGACAGCGTCCTGCTGGCAGCCGCCCGGCTGCTGGCTTGYCGCGAAGCCAATGCCGAGCAGATCTACCAGAACCTGTGCCAGCGCGAGCAGCTGGGCAGCACGGCGATCGGCCATGGCATCGCCATCCCGCACGGCCGCGCGCCGCTGCTTGAACGTCCCCGCGGCGCCCTGCTGCGACTGGAAGCCCCGGTCGAGTTCGGCGGCGACGAGCCGGTGGACCTGGTGTTCGCCATCGCCGTCCCCGCCCATTACACCCATCAACACCTGATGCTGCTGTCCGAGCTGGCCGAGCTGTTCTCCGAGCCGGCCATCCGCCAGGCGCTGCGCGACGCGCGCGACGGCGAGGCACTGCGCCAGGTCATCGAATTTCCCCCGCCAGCGAGCGCCGCATGAACACCAGCATCACCGCGCGTGAGCTGTTCGAACAGCAGCGCGACCGCCTGGCCCTGCGCTGGGTTGCCGGCAAGCAGGGCGAGCGCCGCGAACTGGAAGCAGGCAACACCGTCTCGCGGCGCCCATCGCTGGCCGGCTACCTCAACGCGATCTACCCCAACAAGGTGCAGATCCTGGGGACCGAGGAACTGTCCTGGCTGGACTCGCTGGACTCGCGCCAGCGCTGGGAGACCATCGAGCGGATCATGCAGTCGCACCCGCTGGCGCTGGTGATCACCCGCAACCAGCCCTGCCCGGAAGACCTGCGCGCGGCCGCCGACGAATCGCAGACGCCGCTGTGGATCTCGCCCAAGCGCGGCCACGAGCTGCTCAACCACCTGTCATACCACCTGGCGCGCACGCTGGCGCCGCGGGTGATCCTGCATGGCGTGTTCATGGAGATCTACTCCATCGGCGTGCTGATCACCGGCGAAGCGGGCTCGGGCAAGAGCGAGCTGGCGCTGGAGCTGCTCAGCCGCGGCCACCGCCTGGTCGCCGATGACGCCCCCGAGTTCACCCAGATCGCCCCGGACGTGCTCGACGGCACCTGCCCCGAGCTGCTGCAGGACCTGCTGGAAGTGCGCGGCCTGGGCGTGCTCAACGTGCGCGAGATGTTCGGTGATACAGCGGTAAAGAAGAACAAGTACCTTCGGCTGATCGTCCACCTGACCAAGCCCATGACCGAACCCACCCCGCACGGCTACGAGCGCCTGACCGGCGATTCCGGCACCCGCCACGTGCTGGACCTGGACGTGCCGCTGATCACCCTGCCGGTGATGCCCGGCCGCAACCTGTCGGTGCTGACCGAGGCGGCCACCCGGCTGCACATTCTACGTACCAAGGGCATCGACCCCGCGGCGATGTTCATCGCCCGCCACAGCAACCTGCTGGAACGCCGAACGCCATGAATACCCCCGCCTCCGCGCCTGCCGCCGCCACCCTGATCATCGTCAGTGGGCTGTCGGGCTCGGGCAAGACGGTCGCGCTGAAGACCCTGGAAGACCTGGACTACTACTGCTCGGACAACCTGCCGATCAACCTGCTGCCCGACTTCGTGCGCAGCCTGCTGGCCGGGCACGACGCCGACGCCCCGCGCCGACTGGCAGTGGGCATCGACGTGCGTGGGCAGAGCGATCTGAGCCAGCTGTCGCACTGGCGCGAAGAGGCCCAGGCCGCCGGGCTGGATGCGCAGCTGCTGTTCTTCGATGCCACCGACGAAACCCTGCTCAAGCGCTACGCCGATACCCGTCGTCGCCACCCGTTGAGCCAGCTGGGGCTGTCATTGCCCGAGGCGATCGCCCGCGAACGCGAGCTGACCGCGCCGCTGCGCCGTGCCGCCGATGCGGTGATCGACACCACCACGCTCAACGTGCACCAACTGCGCCGCAAAGTGGTCACCGAGTTCGCCATGACCCATGGCAACAAGCTGTCGCTGCTGTTTGAATCCTTCGCCTACAAGCGTGGCGTGCCGGCCGAAGCGGACTTCGTGTTCGACGTGCGGGTGCTGCCCAACCCGCACTGGGACCCGGCGCTGCGCCCGTTGTCCGGCCGCGATGCCGGCGTGCGCGAACACCTGGACGCGCAGCCGGACGTGCAGCGCTACGCCGCCCAGTTGATCGACTTCCTGGACACCTGGCTGCCACGGCTGGGCAATGACACCCGCAGCTATGTCACCGTCGCCTTCGGCTGCACCGGCGGCAAGCACCGCTCGGTCTACATGGCCGAACGCATGGCCCGGCATGCCCGCGACCAGGGCTGGGCCGAAGTGGCCACCTTCCATCGCGAGCAGGATTGACGGCGGTAGCGGTCATCGGCCGTGGAACACTCCTATGTCAGCCGGCCGGCTGCTCCGCGCCCGGATGCGCTTTTTCAAGGGTCGGCGTGCCCACGGCCTCGACCCGGGATACGCCACATGCGGCCCACCCCCTACCCCCAATTCATGTTGACCTGTTAACGTTCGAAGATGACCTGTGGCATTCTCCTCGTAACTCATCCTGGCGTTGGCACCTCCCTGCTGGAGGTGGCGACCCGGCTGCTGCGGCACCTGCCGCTGAAGACCGACGCTTTCGAAGTACCGTTCGACGCAGACCTGGACGTCCTGTTACCGCTCGCCTCGGCCGCCTTGCGCCGGGTGGACAGCGGCCAGGGCGTGCTGATCCTGACCGACCTGTACGGCGCCAGCCCCAGCAATCTGGCCGGGCAACTGGCTCGTCTGGGCACCCCGGTTCGCCGGGTTTCGGCGCTTAGCCTGCCGATGTTGTTGCGGGTGATGAATTATCCGGAACAGGGACTGGATCAATTGCCTGCCACAGCCGCGGCAGGCACTCGCAATGGAGCGATTGTCGACGATGCTTGAACGTGAACTCACCGTATCCAACCGCCTGGGCCTGCACGCCCGCGCCACTGCAAAGCTGGTGCAGGAGCTGGCGCCTTTCCGCTGCAATGTGACCATGGCCGCCAAGGGCCGCGAGATCAACGCCAAGAGCATCATGGGCGTGATGCTGCTGGCCGCCGGCCAGGGCACCCCGGTCACCGTGCGCATCGACGGCGAGGATGAAGCCGCCGCGATGGAGGCGGTGGTGGGACTGTTCGAACGGCGTTTCGACGAGGACAGCTGAGCATGGGGGGGCAGCCGCGACCGGGATCCTCCGCACCGGCCCGGACCGCGTCCGGGGCGATGCTGTTGTCCGGCCACGGTGCCTCGCGCGGCAACGCCCTGGGCCGCGCCCGGGTGCGCCTGCCGCATGCGCTGGAAGTGGCCGAGCAGCGGATTCCGCCGGGCAAGATCGAGGCTGAGCTGGAGCGTCTGCACGTGGCCGTGGAAGCGGCCCGCGGCGAAATGCACGACCTGCGCCAACGCCTGCATGGCGCGCTCAACCAGGAAGTCGGCGAATTCCTCGACCTGCACGCGCTGCTGCTGGATGACCCCGAGCTGCTGTTTGGCCTGGATGAGCTGATCCGCAGCGGTCCCTACAGCGCCGGCTATGCGCTGCGCGTGCAGCGCGACCGCCTGGCCAAGGTCTTCGATGGCATGGACGATGCCTACCTGAAGAGCCGCATGGACGACCTGGACCATGTGATCGGGCGCATCCACGCCTTCCTGCAGAAGCGCCCGCCGGACGTCAAAGGGATGGCCGGGGAAATCCTGGTCTGCGACAACATCGCCCCCTCCGAGCTGGCCCAGCTGCAGGCCCACGGCGTGGTCGGCATCGTCACCGCCGGCGGCAGCGCGCTCTCGCACAGTGCGATCCTGGCGCGCAGCCTGCACCTGCCCCTGATCGTCAATGTACCCAACGTGCTGCAGAAGGTCGCCGACGGCGACGTACTGATCATCGATGGCAGCGACGGTACCGTCACCATCAACCCGCAGGCACCCGACCTGCGCGACTACCGCCTGCGACTGCGTGAGCATGCGCGCGAGCAGCGCGAACTGGGCCGGCTGCGGACCAAGCCGACCCGCACCCGCGACAACGTCGACATCGCCCTGCTGGCCAATGCCGAATCCAGCGAGGACGTCACCCAGGCGCATGCGCTGGGCGCGCACGGACTGGGCCTGTACCGTACCGAATTCCTGTTCCTGCAGCGCAACGAACTGCCCGACGAGCAGGAGCAGTTCGAAACCTACCGCGATGCCGCGCTTGGCATGAGCGGGCGGCCGGTCACCATCCGCACCCTGGACCTGGGCGCGGACAAGGCCGACCGCACCGGGCTGACCCTGAGCAACGAAGAGAACCCGGCGCTGGGCCTGCGCGGCGTGCGCCTGTCGTTGGCGCGGCCCAAGGTCGCCGACACCCAGCTGCGCGCGATCCTGCGCGCGTCGGCCTACGGCAAGCTGCGCATCCTGATCCCCATGGTGAGCACCCGCGAGGAAATCCTGGCGGTGCGCCGGCGCCTGCACAAGCAGGCCGCGCTGCTGCGCGCCGAAGGCTACGAGGTGGCCGAACACATCCCGTTCGGCGCGATGATCGAAGTGCCCGCCGCGGCGATCGCGCTGGAGAGCTTCATCGACCTGGTCGACTTCCTGTCCATCGGCACCAACGACCTGGTGCAGTACCTGCTGGCCGCCGACCGCAACAACGAAGCGGTCGGTGAGCTGTACTCGCCGCTGCATCCGGCGGTGGTGCGGCTGCTGGCACATATCCTGCGCACCGGCCAGGCCTACGACATCCCGGTGGCGGTGTGCGGGGAGATCGCCGGCGACCCGCTGATGACGCGGCTGCTGCTGGCGCTGGGCTTGACCGAGTTCAGCCTGCACCCAGGCACGCTACTGGAAGTGCGCCGCGCGATCCGCGACAGCGACCTGTCGGTGTTGCAGGCGATGGCACCGAAGCTGCTGCAGGCTCGCGACCGACGCGGGATTGAACGCTGGATCGAGAAGGCGGGCCTGGCCACGGCATGACCGGTGGTGCCGGCCGGGGGCCGGCACCACCGTCGCCGAGTGCGTGCGTCCACACGCGCATCGCCGCCTGCGCACCTACCCGATTGACACACAAGCACGCGATAATGACGCGGTGACCACCGCACATGCCGCATCCTGTTCCGGATCGCGGCCYTTTCTTTTCCGCAGGAGCTGCCCATGGCCGAAGCCGTACGCCACGACAAGACGGCACGCCAACTGCGGCTGTTGTCCGATGCACTGGACAGCGGGCGACTGGGTCCGGTGCGCCGGCTGGTCAACACGCTTGCGCCGGCCGAGATCGGCAACCTGCTCGAATCGCTGCCGCCGGGCAAGCGCGAGGTGGTGTGGGGCCTGGTCGATCCGGAAGACGACGGCGAGGTGCTGGTCCACGTCGGCGAGGAAGTGCGCGAAAGCCTGCTGGCCGACATGGACCCGGACGAAATCATCGCCGCGGTCGAAGACCTGGACATCGATGACCTTGCCGACCTGGTCGAAGATCTGCCCGATACGGTCATCGATGAAGTGCTCAAGTCGATGGACCGCGAGAACCGCGAGCGGCTTGAGCAGGTGCTGTCCTATCCCGAGGACAGCGCCGGCCGCCTGATGAACCCGGATGTGGTGACCGTGCGCGCCGACGTCAACGTGGACGTGGTGCTGCGCTACCTGCGCCTGCGCGGCGAACTGCCCGACCACACCGATCACCTGTTCGTGGTCAGCCGCCGTCACCAATACCTGGGCCGGCTATCGCTGGCCGCACTGGTGACCCACGAGGACAACACCCCGATCAACCGGCTGATCGATGACGAACAACCGGCGATCGACGTCGGCGAGAACGCCGATGAAGTGGCCCGGCAGTTCTCCGACCATGACTGGGTGTCCGCGCCAGTGGTGGACGACAACAACATCCTGCTCGGCCGCATCACCATCGATGACGTGGTCGACATCATCCGTTCGCAGGCCGAGCACCAGGCGCTGGGCGCCGCCGGCCTGGACGAAGAAGAAGATCTGTTCTCGCCGATCAAGCGCGCCGTACGCGGCCGCGTGGTCTGGCTGGGCATCAACCTGTGCACCGCGTTCTTGGCCGCCAGCGTGATCGGCCAGTTCGAGCTGACCCTGCAGAAGGTGGTCGCCCTGGCCGTGCTGATGCCGATCGTGGCCGGCGTCGGCGGCAACGCAGCGGTGCAGGTGCTGACCCTGATGGTGCGCGGCATCGCGCTGGGCCAGGTCGGCCCGAGCAATGCACGCATCCTGCTGTGGAAGGAATCGCGCGTGGCGCTGATCAACGGCACGTTGATCGGCACGGTGGTGGGCATCATCGCTTATGTGTGGTTCCACAGTTTCCTGCTGTCGCTGGTGATCGCCATGGCGCTGGTCATCAACTTCTGCGCGGCCGCCCTGGCCGGCGTGCTGCTGCCGCTGATGCTCAAGCGCATGAACGTCGACCCGGCCGTGGCCGGTACCGTGGTGGTCACCGCGGTCACCGACGTCATGGGCTTCTTCAGCTTCCTCGGCCTGGCCACCCTGATCCTGCTGCATTGATTCCGGACCACGCATGGCCCTGACCCTGGACAACTATTTCCAACCCGGCTGGCGCGATGCGCGCTACACCTGCCCTGCCTGCGAGTGGCAGGGCAGCGCGCGCCAGATGCCCATGGAACTGCACGAAGACGAGGCGCAGTTCGACTGCCCGCACTGCGAGAATCCGATCCTGCTGGTGGTCCACCCCAGCCTGGCACAGGTGCAGGCCGCCGCCGCCGACGGGCATCCCGAGGCGATCGAGCAGCTGGAGATCCTGGCCTCGGTGCCGCGCCCGGACTGATGCACTGCAAGATGCCCCCCGCCGCCAGGGCGCCTAGACTGAAAACGATTTCAATCAGGGCACGACAATGGCGCGACGTTGGGGTGGGTGGCTGCTGGGTGCGGTGGCGATGATGGTCATGACCGGTTGCGCGAGCGTCCCGGAGACAGCGCGCGGCCACTTCGTCGCGCGCGCGGTCAAGGTTGAGGGGCGCACGGCGCACTACCAGGTGTTCGTGCCGCGTGCGGCGGCGGCCGATGCCGGACCCTTGCCGGTGGTGCTGTTCCTGCACGGCTCCGGCGAGCGTGGCCGCGACGGCCGTCGCCAGACCAAGGCCGGCCTCGGCCCCTACCTGCACCGGCACGCTGACCGCTTCCCTGCCCTGGTCGTGTTGCCGCAGGCGCCCGCTGGCGAAGAATGGTCGGGGGCCAACAACCGGATGGCATTGGCGGCCCYGGATGCCACCCTTGCCGAGTTCGGCGCCGACCCGCAGCGCCAGTACCTGACCGGCATGTCGATGGGCGGCTACGGCAGCTGGAACATCGCCTTGGACAATCCGCAGCGTTTTGCCGCCATCGTGCCGGTCTGCGGCGCCGTGCTGGCCCCACGCGCGGTGCGCCCCACTCTGTTCGTGGAGGACGTGGCCCATGAAGCCGATCCGTACGCGGCCATCGCCAAGCGCCTCAAACACGTGCCGATCTGGATGTTCCATGGCGCGCTGGATGACGTGGTGCCGCCGGAGGACGACCGCCGATTGAAGGCCGCATTCGCCCAGGCGGGCGCCGACGATGTGCGCTACACCGAGTATCCGGACGGCAACCACAATGCCTGGGATGCCACCTATGCCGATGCGGCGATGTGGGCGTGGCTGTTCGCGCAGCGCCGCTGATCGCGCCGGGTAGTGCCGGCCGCTGGCCGGCTCCCGATAAACCCACAATCGCCGTGTGGTGCCGGCCGCTGGCCGGCTCCCAATAAACCCACATTCGCCGGGTAGTGCCGGCCGCTGGCCGGCTCCCCATAAACCCACAATCCCCCGGTAGTGCCGGTCGCTGGCCGGCTCCCCATGCCGTTGGATTCATGCAGAGCCGGCCAGCGGCCGGCACTACCGGGGCTCTTCCCCACACGTGCCTTGGTATTCGACCGGCATCGCGACGCTGTGGGATCGCTGAAGATGCGTCATGAGCTCCTCCCGACTACGCGTAGGCCGCTGTTCGCTTCCCGGCCAGAGCTACGTCTTGACGATGGTCTGCGACAACCGCCGCCGCTGGTTCGCAGACCCCCGCGCCGCAGCCATTGCCATCACCCACCTGCAGGAGATCGATCAGCGCGGCTATGCGCGCTCCTTGGCCTGGGTGGTGATGCCGGACCATGTGCATTGGCTGTTGGAGTTGGACGCAAAACCACTGAGCGATGTAGCACGCCGCTTCAAATCATCGAGTGCGTTGGCACTCAACCGCATGCGCGGCCGTGGCGGCGCGGTGTGGCAGGCGGGGTATCACGATCACGCGGTCCGCTCTGAGGATTCCCTGCATCGGCATGCCATGTACATCCTCGGCAATCCGGTCCGCGCAGGCTTGTCCGAACAGGTCGGGGACTATCCATACACATGGAGCATCTGGCCCCATGACCGGTAGTGCCGGCCGCTGGCCGGCTC